>DUYW01000007.1 GCA_013349825.1 Gammaproteobacteria bacterium
AGATTTCGGAGAACGCCCCCAACTCGGCCTTGAGCCGTTCGAAGTCGAGCGTCTCAACCAGCTCCCCGACACTACTTCGGGTTTCAGTAAACACTCCGGGGAAAAGCTGCTTCAGCTCTTCCCTGCGCTGTGCGCTGATATCCAGCGAATCGCTGTTCATTTCGGTGGAGTTATCGCTCATTTTTCATTTTCCCAGTTATTGGCTGACTCTCCGCTTCCATATCACCCCGCAACACGCCTCATTTCATACACAACACCATGCCGGGATGCTGCCTCTAAATCGCCCTGTTGCAATGCCTCTCTAACTTCATCCAACTTGTAGGCCTCATCCAAAGACATAGTCGGACTCCAGTCACTGGTTGACTCTTCGAGCTCAATCTCGACCTCTGCAACATAGTGCCCCTGATGGATATATTTTGTCTGTCGTCTGCTCATCGCGGTTTCCTCTTCATGAAATGGTGTTCCCATCGTTGCGGGTCTGGCCGATACGCTGTCACCAACACAGCGGGAGAAGTGTGCCCTTTTGGAATACCCCAGACGGTATGGATCGGTTTCCCGCTTCTATCTCTCTGCAATAGTAAAACAGAAGCTCCTTTAGGGTAATCAGGATAGTCTTCAACCACTACCGCATCAACCAGCCCTGCCACCACCTCTCTAGCAGTTAGCTCATCATTGGCCAATTCATCATAGCCATGTTCGGAAACTCTGATCTCTTGCTTAAGAACAAGCCGTTGAATCTGAACAATAGTACTCACTGTTCCTGCTTCCCCTCTTTACTGGCGGCATAGATGGTGAGCTTAAGTTCATTCTCATCGATCAAACTATAATCTGGTGCTTTTCCGCTTAACTGCTCACTCTCACGCATGATTCTAGGAACTCCCTCTCCCCGACGTTCAATCAGGGCTTGCCGCCCCGCCTCTTCCCTCGCACTGTAATAACGGCTGAGCAGATTGACGATGGTCTCGTTACGGGTCACGGTATTGTCCATCAATCCTTCTAGGGTGAGGCTATTGGGCAATGCCCCTGGGCTATAGAGTTCAAGGCGATCTGCAAACAAGTGTAGTCGAATCTTACGCCCGGTCATGGAGTAGTCGCGATGAGCAACCGCGTTGACAATGGCTTCAAAAACAGCCCCCAAGTGGTATTGTGGAATATCCTCACGCCCCACCAGCTTGATTGCTTCAACACGCATGTTCTTATCGACAAATCTCAGCGCCTGATCAATCTGTTGATCCAGCGGCCCTTCAGCATTTTTCGCATCCAGTTGCTGGTCAGCATTCCGTTCGGTACCAGCATAGAAGACACATTGGATATAGGCATTGCTAAGCCACTGCTCGGGGTGCGCAGTCAGCAACAGAACACCGGCAATCGAGAGCCCCTCTTCATCTTCTTCCTGCATGGTCAGATGGAGTTTGTGCAGCTGCTGGTGTTCCGGGGTATCGACACGGAGAAAGCGTTGCTTGAGGCCCTGATCGATATCTTCCCGCCCACTTTGTGGCACCAATGTTTCATCAAAGCGGATCAGCCGCGACTGGCTGCGCTGCTGGAACAGTCTCGCCAAGACTTCCGGCTTCATTTCCTGTTTAGTAGAGCCAACCCGTTGGTAGTAGCGCCCAGCACTGGCATGAACGGAGATACTACGTGGAATCTTGATCAGGATCACAGTCTTCTGATCACCCTCTCGGTCGGGCAGCTGTAACAAACGGGTATCGATCTTGACGGGTGGCTGAATATTGTTCTGACTGATATTGACAACCCACTCCTCTGTTTTATCCACCAACTCATCATCAATCCCCACTACATCACGTTTCTTGTCTGTCACACCCAACAAAATTCGCCCTCCCTGACCATTAGCAAAGGCGGCAATCTCATGGGCCATTTTGTCTCTATTGGGGTCAATCGGATTTCCATCACGAAACTTGACCGCTTTGAATTCGATACCGGAATCTTCCCCTAATCGCACATGGAACAGTAGCTCTTTGGTCAGTTTCTCTCTGTCAGTATTCATGCAGCTATCCAATTGTTAGGGGTTCAATGTCCAGGCAATAACAAACAGCGGAGTAACTTCCATCTTCAGCTCCAGCTTGGCACTCACATCGTCCAGCAGTTTATCCTCTTGCTGCTCGATACTCTTTTTGGCCTGATGATACTCGGTCAAGGCGCTGTCTCGCTTGCGTTCCAGTCTGCGCAACGCCTTCTTAGCCTGAATTTTCTCTGCAGTAGAGGCCAGTTGTCGAGACTCTTTTTTATGGGTGCGGATCTCCCCATCCAACTCTTCTACATCCTGCATCAACGCTTTTCGACGATCCTCAGCCCAACGCTCCAGCTTGTCATTCTCTTGGTCAAACCACTGCTCTAACTGTGCTTCAGTCTCTACCTTCTTTTGCTGTAGTAGTTGTTGGAGGAGCGGTTTCAGCGATACCTCATCAATGATGGTCATTGATGCCTGTTGTTCATCCGCCGGTACTGAAAGCAGGCGCTCTGCCTGCTCAGGAGAAAGCATTTTCCCATGGTCAGTTTGTGCAATGGCAATGGCATAAGATTCTCGGGTATTGGCATAGGAGAATTGCAGTGTAATCGCCTGCAGCAATCCACTCTGCCCAATCAACGGCTTGAGGTCGGAGAGGTGGCCTTGCATTCTGGAATAGTAAAAAGAAATCTGTGCGGGTCGTAATGATCGCTCTTTCGCCTGCCTGACCAAATCCCATGCCAGATAGTGTTCAGTCGCCTGCAAACGAAAAAACTCAGAGTGGTTATGCTCTGCCAGCGACCATTTCAAATCATAGCGTACACCATCAAGGAAGAAGTGGTTACGCTCCAACTTCACTTCAGGCAGTTCTGCCGCAGCCAAATCCAGCAATACTTTCTCGTACCCTCTGAGGAAATCATCACTTTGATCCCTTCTGGTTTTGAGCGCCGCCACCACATCCCGGTCAAAATTATCCAGCAGCGTCTGGCGCGCAGCCTCCTCTCTTACACAGAGTAGCTCTTCCATATCTTGCTGTAACTGATCAAACTGGTATTCAATTTCTTCATCAGTGCGGCATTTCTGGTAGATCTGGTAGATGCGTTTTTCAATATCAATCTCACCACCGGCAATCGCCCCCAGAATTTCATCAGAGGCTCCAAATACCCCTTCAAACAGTTTGAATTTCTGATCCAGCAATTCAAACACTCGCTGGTCTGCCGGGTTTTTACGGTTGACGAAGTTGACCACTACGACATCATTTTTCTGCCCGTAACGGTGAACACGTCCAATACGCTGCTCTACCTTCTGTGGGTTCCAAGGCAAGTCGTAATTAACCAATATTGAACAGAATTGCAGGTTGATACCTTCTCCACCCGCTTCTGTAGAGATCAGAATATCAGCGGCCTCACTACGAAAACGATCCACTATCGCCGCTTTCATATCAGCAGTTTTGGAACCACTAACCCGTGCGCTGCCGCTGTTATGCTGCAACCATTGCTGGTAAATCTGTTTTGATTCTGAATCACTATTGCTGCCATTGAGCAGTACAACACGCCCTTGGTAGCCTTGCTCTGAAAGCAGGGTATGGAGATATTGTTGGGTTCTGCAAGATTCGGTAAAGACCACCGCCTTGTGTTGACCACCAACATTTTCAGTCATATCCATCGCCTTGCCAAGAGTACGCAGCAGTGCTTCTCCCTTGGCATTGATCTTTATTTCTCGTGCCATATTCTGGCACTGTTGTAATAGATCAATTTCCAGCTGTAGCTGGTTGCGACGATCACTACGCGCAACAGCTGCATCTATTGGATCAAACTGATCATACCAATCACTCATCTCTTCCAAATCCACAAGGCTATCTTCATCCAGCAGTTGCTGCTGTTGTAGCCGTTCCACCATTCCCTTGAGAGTATCGGCAATAGCAAAGGAGGAGGATGCAAGCGTCTTGCGCATACCGATACTGACCAGATGAATAGCTTTCGGGTCGATGGCTGCTATTTCCGGGGTGCGTAGATAATCGGAAAGTTTTTGGTAAAGCGCCCACTCTTCATCACCGGGGGTAAAATCTTCGGTAATCGCATAGCGGTTGGTAAAGTTGATCCCCCCCTCCTGCTGCACCTGTCTGCGCAGGGTACGATAACAGAGCGGCTGAATACGCTGCTTGAGATCGTCCAGACGACTCATGTCTTTGCGACGGTTGGTGTAGAGGTTTCTGAATGATTTTTGATCACCAAAGTAGTGTTCATCAATGACTGAAGCCAATCCGTACAGCTCCATCAAATTATTCTGAATCGGGGTTGCCGAGAGCAGGATACGGCTCTCCGCCCGCTCTACCGCTTCAACAATCGCCTTTGCCCGTTTATTGCTGCCACTTTTGTAAATATTGCGTAACTTGTGGGCCTCATCAAATACTACGACATGCCAGTCAATCAGTTTGGCCCATTCTTTCCGCTTGGCAATGAATTCGTAAGAGCAGATAACAATCCGCTCATCCACCGCGAAAGGGTTACTCTGCCCTTGCTTCTTCAGCTTATCTGCCACCTTGCCATCAATAATTTTGGAAGGCAGTTCGAATTTATCCTGCAACTCCTGCTCCCACTGTTTACGCAGTGATGCCGGTACAATCAGCAGCAGTTGACGTTTTCGCTCTGCCCACTTCTGCGCCAGCACCAGCCCCGCTTCAATGGTTTTACCCAACCCCACCTCATCTGCCAGTAGCACCCCTTTTGAGAGCGGTGACTGAAGCGCAAAACGGGCAGCTTCAACTTGATGGGGGTTCATATCCACACGAGCAGAGGCCATGGTACGGGAGACCTGATTCTCCATACGCCCCGTCTGGGTAAGCCAGTGTGCGAACCAGGCACTTTGGTGAGGAGTAAACATCTTTGGTATTACAATTATTCTCAGAGGGAAATGTGTTTTTGCAGTATTTTGACTATTGTAATAGGAATCAACAGATTGATGTACCTTGATTAAGCAGATTAACGATCTCATGCACTGCCTGTCGCACTGACTCATAGGGGATGGGAAACGGTACACTGGTAGCAGAAATCCCAACAAGGTTTAACTGTTCAGGCAGGTCACCCAGAGCACTACCTAAAGCAATCACCTCTCCTACTCCCAAAGCATGGCTGGATAGCCCCTGTTGTGCCTGCTGAATCAGAGCATGTCGATCTAACACCAGCACTCCCTTATCAGCCTCATCCAGCAATAGTGCATCCACCAGTACCACCTGCTGATACCTCTTCATCTCATCTAGCAGGGAAATACCCGGACGATCCAGTTTCAGGTATTCGACCCCCGTAACTTGACCACTGCTTTGCAGTTCATCTGCTACCCGCCAACCGAACTGATCTTTCCCGAACGGGCTACCCACACCTATCACGGCCCGTTTCATACCTGTTTCATGCGCAAATCGAGAAAGTGGGTAGCACAGGAGATACAGGGATCATAGTTACGGATTACCTGCTCGCCATGCAGTTTGATCGCCTCTTGTGAGCGATCAAGGCCGAACTGATTGAGTGAATAATACAAATCTGCCTCAATTCTTGCCTGATTCTGACTGGTGGGGGGGACAATCTGAGCCGATTGAATTTTTCCCTCTGCATCAAGCTGATAACGGTGCCAAAGCATGCCTCGTGGCGCACAGGTAGCACCAAAAGCGACCCCAGCTTTGGGGCTGAACTCACTCCAGGGTTGTGAGGGTCGCTGGTACTGCTCCAGCAGAACAACACTCTCACGGATCATCTGCAGCAACTCAACACCGCGTGCCACGATACTGTCAAACATATTGCGGCTCGGAAAACGAACCCCCAACTCACCACATAATACTTTAACTTTACTATGTAACTTATTATTATTTATATTAAGTCTAGCCAAGGGTCCAACCAGATAAGGTTCTCCATCCAACAGAGCATGAAAAGCGGTAGAGTGCGGCACTTGCAACTCTTCAAAGCGCTGTTCGAATTGCTCAATCGGCAGATCCAATCCGTTATCTGAGACGATCTGTCGTCCCATCACCGGATAAGCATCAGGCTCGGATAGCGCTACAGAGACAAAATTCTGCTCCTCCTGCGGTAGTTCAATGGTTACCAACCAACGCAATAACGCCTCCGCATCGACCACTGCCGACTTTGCCTCCACCAATAATTGAGCCACTTCACTTTTTGAGGGGGCACGGTGGAATCCACCGACCCGTGCTCCTACCGGGTGGACTGAACGTCCACCAAGTAGTGCAATAATCTGGTTTCCCAGCCCTTGCAGCCGCAGACCACGCCGCACTTCATCAGGGTATTCACTTGCCATTGAGATGGCGTGAGGGTGACCCAAAAAGTCGGGGGCTGCCAACAGATGAATATGAAGACTATGACTCTGTATCCACTCGCCACAGTAGAAGAGGCGGCGCATCTGCGCTACCCATGGAGTGACTTCCCCCTCAAACAGTGATTCGACTGCCAGCACTGCACTCATCTGATAGGCGACCGGGCAGATTCCACAGATCCGCGCCACCATCTCTGGCAGCTCATCTACTGATCGCCCTTCAAGAAATTTCTCAAAGTAACGTGGTGGCTCATAAATTCGCAGCGCCAACGACTCAATCTTTTTGTCTTTGATGTTCAGATCGAGCGCCCCCTCCCCCTCCACTCGCGTCAGCACCGGTACCTCTAGCCGTATGGTCTGCTCTCCATCCATCACTGCTCTCCTTGATAATGGATCGAGTGGATCATCTTGAACCGCCGACTGATCTCTTCTGGCAATAGTCCCAACCCTTCAAAACAGCGTTCGATTGATTCACTGTTGGGTTTTTTTAAAGGACCACTACAACCATAACAGTCTCGCCCCAAACGGGGACAGATTGCACCACAACCTCCACGAGTTACGGGGCCCAGGCAGGGCTTGCCCAGGCTCACCAGTGTGCAGACCTGTTGGTTCCGTTTACAACTCTGGCAGAGAGGCTCTTGCATGACTCCAGAGAGCTTTCCGGGCATCACCCCATGTAACAGATCACTCAAAACCGCAAGCAACTGCTCACTACGGACTGGACAACCCCACAACTCCAGATCTACATCCACATACTCTGTAATAGCCCTTGAGGTGGCAAGAGAGGCGATAGTATCTGGCGTTGCGTAGAGACTTGAGCACCAATCTTCCTCCTGCAGGTTACGCAGTGCCTGTATCCCCCCTGAGGTGGCACAGGCCCCAATCGTGATCAACAGTCCGCTATGTGCACGAATCTGTTGAATACGCAGCTCATCTTCAGCGGTGGTGACACTCCCTTCAATAAAGGCAATATCCACTGTCGTGTCCGGATCAACCATTCCCGCCTCCGCAAAGTGGATGATCTCAACTCGCGCTGCAAGCTCAATTAACCCCTCACCCATATTGAGAAAGGCAAGCTGACAGCCATCACAGGAGCTGAACTTATGAATTGCAACCGTTGGTCTGCTCATAACCCTTTCACCTTCAACAGATCCCCGATCTCCCCCCAGTTGAAAACAGGGCCATCTCTACAGATAAAATAGCGCCCCAATTGACAGTGACCACAGAAACCATCACCACACTGCATATTGCGCTCCAGACTGAGCCAGATTCTGTCTGCTGATACACCTTGCTGCAGCAGTGTTTCTGCTGCCGCCACCATCATCCCTTCAGGACCACAAAGTAGTGCGACTGCATTTTTCAGATCAATATCCATCTCCTGCAGATGGCTGGTCACTCGGTCCGTATGCCACGGCCAGGGGGCCGCCTTCTCTTCACTACAGCACAGCACCACCTCGGTGCGTTCCATCTGTCTCCAGTGTTGAAAGCGATCCGGGTAGATCAGATCCTGATGGTGTCTCACCCCTTCCACAATCGCCAACCTTCCATATTCACTGCGCTGCTGCTCTACTGCGGTGATTGCGGCTACCACTGGTGCACAACCCAGACCACCAGTCACGATTACCAGCTCTTTTCCTTTGGCCAACTCCATCGGCCAACCACGTCCATAAGGGCCACGCAGCCCAATCTGCTGTCCTGGCTGCAACTGTTCCAATCCACGGGTGGCTCTCCCGACTGCGCGAATGGTGTGGTTCAGCAAGGTATGATCCTCTCGATCCGAAACAATAGAGATCGCCACCTCACCAACTCCATGAAGATAGACCATATTGAATTGACCCGGTTGAAAGGTGTACTGCTGTCGTAGTTGTGGATCAGTTAAGCGTATTCTCAAGGTAAAGACATCACTGCTCTCCTGCTGTCGCTCTACTACCTCAGCACTCATTGGGACTCTAGTTGGAGTTGGAGCAGCCTGGCTCATGACTGATCTCTCAATTGATCTCTCACAAAACGGGCTGACTCTTCCAGTAGGTCAACCCCTGTCGGGCACCAGGTGATACAGCGACCACAACCAACACAGCCGCTCTCACCGAACTGATCATGCCATCCTGCCAGTTTATGCATCATCCATTGGCGATAGCGCTCTCTGCGTCCTGTGCGCACCGGAACTCCATGCAGCTGACTGTGCTCACCACTAAAACAAGAGTCCCAAACCCGCTGATGGAGGCTGCCCTGAAGATCAAGCGAGGGGACCTCCTCTTCCCGGTGACAGAAGCAGGTGGGGCAGACGGCTGTGCAGTTTCCACAACCGAGACAACGATCCGCAATCTGCTGCCAGACCGGACTCTCTTCTTGCCCTGTAAAGTGACATCTGAAATCATTTGTGGCAATTGCTCGCTGCTGTTGTGTAGCCACTGTATGCAGTTGCTCGTCTGCCTTCGCTAACTGTTCAGGCTTGGCCTCTTTCAACCCTAACTGAGCCTGTAAGATCTCCCCCTGTTCACTCCCTGAGCGGATCAAAAACCCGGTATCCAACTCATCCAGTCGCAGGTCAAACCCACTCTCTGACTCTGGCCCCGTTGCAGTGGATGCACAGAAGCAGCTACCGGAGGCAGAACTACAACTCACTGTAATGAGCAGTAGATTGGCTCGTCGTTGTTGATACCAAGGGTCCTCTGCCCCACTACGCAGAAAATGGCGGTCCATCAATTTGATTGCAGCAAGGTCACAGGCACGTACACCAAACAGTGCCACAGCCTGTTGGGGTGCTAGAACCTGAGTAAAGTCCAGCTCTCCACCTGCCTGCTGTTCAGCGCTCCACAGCACTTCACTGGGTGGAAACAGTGCCGCTTTCACCCCTTGTAGCGCACTGCTCCAACTGAAGTAACGTGACCCACCGGTCTCTGTTAACCGATAGTGTCCCGGCTGCTGATGATCTACCACCCCCCTGGGCAGCATATCGATGGATTCAGTTTCACTGTAAAGAATGGCCCCATCGACAACTTGCGGAGCATGAATAGAATAACCCGCCTGAATGAACTGTTGAAACAACAGCTCAAGCTCTTTAAAGGGTAGAAACTGCACCCCCGAAGTTGCCCCCATTTGCTGTTTCATACCTTGATCTTATACCACATCACCATCATTACAAGCGGGATGGCAGGACATTCTGTTTTGATATCGATCTTAATCTGCCGGAACTTCATAATCACACCATATAGCGTTGCAACTATTTGACATAGAGCGGATATCCCTACATAGTCGCGCCTAATTTCAACAACAAGCGGGATTCTGTAGGAAAAGAGTGATGATCAAACAACTCTCCAATCTACTGATGGTTGCACTAATCGCCACGACCTCCGGGCAGGCATCTGCTGTTGAGGTACCTGACCTCTTTGAGTTGATTGGTTACCACTACGAAGACAGTGAAAAAGCTCAAGAACTCCATCTGCTTAACAGTAAAGAACAGCGAAACCAGATCATCGCCAGTAACTTTCCACTGGCAGAGGTCAATATTCTCACAGCAGATAACGAAGAGATTATTCAGATGCGCTGGAGAAATATCGGCCTCTATATGGAGCCAATACTGCAGGCACAAAGTGATGATGAGTGGGGAACGTTACTACAGCAGCAACCACAAGTGGATGAGCCTGCAATTACACAAGAGAACGTTATCTCTCTAGCCAGGCAGCAGGGGTTAGAGTTGTTTCTGAAGAAAATGAATAACGCATATAACCCTGATGAACTGCAGCAGCTCAGAGCTTTTCTTGACAAAGAGCTCTCCTCTCCGAAAGTCACCAAAAACACAATCACCCATAGTGGTTTTATATTGATTCCAACAAAAATTCTCAATCTGGAGCTACAGTGGGATCTCTCAACGCAACATACGATTAAGCTCATAGAGCCCATCACTACCGCATGGGCAGAGACAAAGAGCAAACAGGTGCAGGAAGCGATACGTTTAAAACAGGAACGGCAACAGCTGGAGAAGATTCGATTAGAGAATGTGCGTCTGCATAAACTTAATGAAGCTCATGAAAAAGAGAAGAGAACACTAAAAGAAAGTGAAGACAGTGGTACGATCGAAGGGTTCAGCCAATACCTTTTAGTCTACCCTGAGGGACAGTTCGTAGAACAGCTGATCAACCATGTCTCCCGGTACATCAATCAACTATCAACTGAGGAGAGACAAGAAGTTTATAGTCTCATCTACAACAAACACCCCGCGCTCAACCAGAAGCTGCCTGACTCCAGCAGTGAATATCAAGCCTTTATAACCGCCCTCGAAGATGAAAAACGTCTTTTTCAAAAAAGCATCAAAGGTGCCACCCTGAAAGGGTTGACCAACTATCTGGCAATCTACCCCAATGGTCAATTTGTGGAACAGTTGGTTGCACCCATTCAGCAACATATCAATAATCAGTCCCACGAACAGCAACAAGGGGTCTATCGTTACATCTCAAAAAAATATCCCGAGTTACTGCAACACCTACAGCCAGTACTCTCAGCCACTACAATTACGCCTGAGACAGAGTGACTATTTAGTAGTTTTAGTAACCCTTATTTAGCGATCCCAGGATTACCCCCCCTCTTGGTCGCATTATGATCTCTGGTACGTTTCGGTAATTCGATAAATATTCCTCAATTCATCATGAGAACTGTACTGGATAACCACTTTACCTTTCCCCCCGGCCCCCTCCTTAATAGAGACATTCGCCCCCAGTAACGCCGCAAAAGCCTCTTCTAGCGCCTTCAAGTCTGAAGGTAACTCCCTTGGTCGAGACGGTTCTTTCGGTGGTAACTGACATTTACGCACCAGCTTCTCCGTCTCTCGGACCGACATCCCTTTAAATACAACCTCTTTAGCTGCATCAATCTGCTCTTTTCCGTCTAACCCCAATAGTGTTCGTGCATGACCCATATCCAGCTCACGACGCTGCACCATCATGCCCACCTCAGCATTTAAGTTGAGCAATCTCAGTTGGTTTGTAACAGCACTACGAGACCGCCCGATCACTTGTGCGGTCTGCTGTTGAGTCAGACCAAATTCTTTGGTCAGTCGTTGTAACGCAACCGCTTCTTCGATCGGATTAAGGCTCTCTCGTTGGAGATTTTCGATGAGAGCTATCGCCATCGCATCCAGATCACTTGCTTCACGAATGATCGCAGGAATCTCGCTGAAACCTGCAAGCTTTGCTGCACGCCAACGTCGTTCACCGGCAATAATTTCATAACGATCACCACCTACACGGCGCACAACCAGCGGCTGAATTACACCTTGCTGACGAATAGATTCAGACAGCTCCTCTAGCGCCTCTTGATTAAACTCTTCTCTTGGTTGATATCGACCACGCTTCAGGTGATCAATCAGCACATAGCTAAAGAGCTGTTGACTCTCCCGACTCACCGGACGCTCATCAGGCTGCTTATCAGCTGCTTGTTCTCTACCACCAGAGAGTGGAACTTCAGATGCATTGACTACCCCAAGCAATCCATCCAACCCCTTGTTTTTATTTTTTGTCATTTTGCATCCTCTGTGCAGTTCACCATGGTCCGCTGCTCATTGAAGAGAGGCTTACAACCATCATAAGAGACCGCATATGGGAGGCGAACGAGACCGCTATTCTATTGCCTAAAGCAATCACACGTCCAATAATAAACAAGAATAGAAGTCCAACAACAGGATCTCTATCTCCTGACAGGCCCCCTCTCAGGATACTTATATGACTTATTTATGAGACATAAAAAGTGGGAGTAGTTTTCTCCTCAGCAGCAGAGCGCCAACACCCACAACAGCTAATAACATCAGCAAATGATCTGCACTGCTCAAAAGGTGGATAACACCATCCATCACCCCCCCAGAGTGGTCCAAACCCGGATGTGCCTCAACTACGGCAATCGGGGTCAATAGTGCAACCAAGCCAAATATTTTATAGATCCTGTTCATTTTTCTACACCTTTATCTTTTTTACTAACCCGTAACCTGAATTTGAACCAACTCTTCACCATCCGGATCGGTCACATGTACCGCACAAGCGAT
Organism: Gammaproteobacteria bacterium; assembly: GCA_013349825.1. Taxonomy (GTDB): domain Bacteria; phylum Pseudomonadota; class Gammaproteobacteria; genus Thiopontia. The sequence continues at coordinate 12,324 of DUYW01000007.1, forward strand.
ACAGGGATCGAAGCTATGGATAGTACGCAATATCTCCAATGGCTGCTTGGGGTCATGCATGGTATGTCGATCCTCCAGTGCGGCCTCATAGGGACCCGCCTGCCCCTCGGCATCTCTGGGGCCGGCATTCCAGGTGCTGGGAACGACTGCCTGATAGTTATCAATCTTCTGGTCCTTGATCACAATCCAGTGTGAGAGTGCCCCACGCGGCGCCTCAGTAAAGCCAACACCCTTGGCCTCGCTGGGCCAATCGGCAGGATCCCACAGCTTCTGATTATGGGTAGCGAGATCTCCCGCTTTGATATTGGCCACCAGTGACCCATACCAATCCATCATATTATCTGCAAAGATCTTGGTCTCCAAGGTACGGGCTGCGGTACGACCAAGAGTAGAGAACATCGCCTCTAACGGTGCGTCCAGTGTCTTCAGTGCATAGTTGGCCAACTCTACGGTCTGCTCATGCCCCTTGGCATACATTACAAGTACACGAGCCAAAGGCCCCACCTCCATCGCATGCCCTTTCCAACGAGGTGACTTGAGCCAAGAGTAAGATTTGTCTACATCAAGGTGCTCATACGGTGGTTGAGGCCCACTGTAGTTGAGATTAGTCTCACCTTCCCATGGATGCAGCCCCTCTTTTTTGCCACCGCTGTAGTCATACCAGGAGTGGGCAACATACTCACGAATCTGACTGGAATCATTCAAGTCAAAGTCATGGATGGTCGAGAGGTCACGATTCATGATAATGCCGGGAGGAACCAGGAAGCTGTCGACATCGTTATTACCTTTTGCAGGAAAGTCACCCATCACCATGAAGTTGCCAACTCCCTCGCCTTTGGCAAACCAGTCTTTATAGAAACCCGCCACCGCAAGGGTATCCGGTACATAAACCTGATCAACGAAGGTCTGCATCTTCTCAATCACACCCTTGATTGTCATCAGACCATCCATATTGAGTGCAGTGTTACCGGTGTCTTCAGTACTGATCGCAACGGGAGCACCACCCACCAGGAAGTTGGGGTGTGGATTTTTACCACCCAGAATGGCGTGAATCTTCACTACATCACGCTGCCACTCCAGTGCTTCCAGATAGTGGGCCACGGCCATCAGGTTGGCCTCTGCAGGCAGTTTGTAGGCGGGGTGTCCCCAGTAGGCATTGGAGAAGATTCCCAGTTGCCCACTCTCTACAAAGCTCTTTACACGTTTCTGAATATCTGAAAAGTAACCGGGAGAGGATTTAGGCCAACTACTGAGTGATTGGGCCAACTCAGAGGTCGCCTTGGGATCTGCACTCAGTGCAGAGACCACATCAACCCAGTCCAGCGCATGTAGATGATAGAAGTGCATCACATGGTCATGTACATACTGGGCACCAATCATCAGGTTACGGATCAGCTGCGCATTGGGTGGAATCTCCCAGTTAAGTGCATCCTCTACGGCACGTACCGAGGCAATGCCGTGGACCAGAGTACAGACACCACAGATACGCTGGGTAAAGGCCCAGGCATCTCGCGGGTCCCGCCCCTTGAGAATATTCTCGATACCGCGCACCATCGTTCCTGACGAATAGGCTGCGCTGATCTTGTCGCCATCCATCTGCGCCTCTATACGCAGGTGGCCCTCGATTCGTGTGATCGGATCTACAACAATGCGTTCGCTCATGGGGAACTCCTCATGGATTGTTAACTTTCTCTAAATAATCATTCAATAGTTGGTACTGCGCTCCGGTCTCCAGATCGTGTGTATCTTCATCCGATTCTGAGGCGAGACAGGTACGCGCCATCCGACACTGCATCGCCGCCTTCCAGGCTGGATTCTTTCCAGCAGTACGTATTTGTGGTTCAACAATTGCCTCGACACCACGTGCCACAAAATAGCCCGCCTGGTCGTTCCAGTCCCCCTCGGTGCCACAACGAGTATGTGCCTCCAGACTGGCGCGCTTTGCTATTTTAAAGGCACTCTCCAAATCTCCCTCGCTAGTCGCTGCCTCAACCACCTGTTGCAGACGTGCATCCTCGCTTAAAGAGAGTACATTTGTTACAAAACGGGCACCAACATAGCGTTGCTGCTCCAGACTCAGCGCTTCCAGCGCCTGGCGGAATTCCATATCACTGCTGATGGTGTTCATGATACTGACTCCTCTTCCACCAGATGTTCTGCAACCATTTCAGTCAAACCAACAACCGGGATATCCATACCGTTATGCTCTAGCCCCTCTTCTAAGGTCAAACGGCAATTGGCACAGGCTGTAACCAGTGTATCTACCTTCAACGCATCCAGTTGTGATTTTTTGCGGTTGAATGCAGTTAACTTGATCTCTTCAGCACGCTCATTGGCGCTAACACCACCGCCTCCACTACAGCACCAGTTCATTGCACCCGCATCACTCATCTCAACAAAGTTGCTTGCAATCTGGTTCAGCAGACGACGGGGTTCTTCAACAATTCCCCCTTTACGAGCGATCTGGCAAGGATCGTGATAGGTCAAACGGGACTCTTCCATCCCTTCTGTACGAATCAGGCCTGCCTTGGTAAACTCATCCAGCACCTCCAGAATGTGCTTCACCTCAAATTTGTAGGGGCGACCAATCAGGTTTGGTCCTTCCCATCTCACGGCAGTATAGGCATGTCCACACTCAGGGCTGATCACTGTTTTGACGCCCAACTCTTCGGCTGCATCAACAATGCGCGACACAATCACTTTGGCCAGATCTGAGACACCAATCTGAATCCCACTGTTGGTCGCCTCAAATGCTGTGGAAGCGATGGTCCAGGTTTTACCCGCCTGTTTCATAATGCGGGCAATTGCCTCCAGATATTCTGGAAAATTCATAATCTCCATTGAAGAGAGTAGCACCATATATTCTGCCCCCTTCTCATCCAATGTCACCTTGAGGCCGGTATCCTCCTCCAAATGACGGAGCTGCGCCTTCACTGCTGGTAGTTTGACCCCCATCGGGCTGCCAATCTCTACCGCTCGCTGCGTTGCTCCGATCAGATCCGGTGGTGCATAACCGGCTGCAGCAAAACCTTCTCGAATTTTACGTACCATGCCGGAAATATCATTTCCCACCGGGCAGACCACTGAACAACGCCCACAGAGGGAGCAACCATCATAGACCATGGTCTCCCACTTTTTGAAGGTCTCTTCATCAACCGGCTTGGTTAAACCCAATGCCGATTTCAGTTTGCCCAGCATGGTATATTCCTGCTCCCAGATGCGACGCATCGGTTCCACCTTGTTGATCGGTGTATATTTTGGATCACCGGACTCTGTATAAAAGAGGCATGCCTCTGCACAGAGACCACAGTGAACACAGGAGCTAAAGAAGCTGGCAACCGGTGCATCAATCTGCGCCTTGATGAAGTCAATTCCTTTCTTAATTGATGGTTTGCTCATGATTCCACTCCTCGGCGTCCTGCGAGATACCCTTGATACCAGCGCGCCAGTACAAAGCTGAACATATGGGTCAATTTGGTAAACGGGGCCAGCACCAACAGCAACTCTACACTAAGAATGTGATAAGCCAACATCTGCGTATAGTCGAGCATCAGGTGATGGTAGGCCATATAACCGGTAATCAGTGGCAGCAGTGTAATCAACCATGCTAGATAGTCTCCTACGGTAGAGATATGCTGCAACACAGGGCTGTAGAGCCGCATCAACAGTGCCGCAAATAGTGAAAGAATGGTGATCACCGTAACCGCATCAATCACACTGGAGGAGAGTCCGGCCAAATCCAGCCCAAGTAACTCAATATGTGGACGATAGAAAAAAATCACCACAAACAGTCCAATATGGAGAATATAGCCATTCAAAATTCGTAGAGGCTCACGAGCGAATACTGTTTTGCGTGGCAGGGACCGGCTAAAGATAGTACGTAATCCTCCACTCAACCCGCTGTCACGTGCTGCAGAAAGGTCACTCTTTCGTCCCAGACTGATGATTTCAAACAGCCGTAACAGCATACCAAACACAAAGATTGCCAACGCCATATTGAAGGCGGGCCCGCGTGCCCAGATCAGTAGTTCATTGACTTCCATGATCAGGACTCCTTCTTCAGATCTTCAACCGTCATGGTTTCACGCCCCTCCACTGCAGCGCTTTTGTTACTTCGGTTCAGTGCCGCAGCCGCTACACCTACACCGACACCAACAGCAGCTGCCTTGAGTACAGTTTCACCAACACGCCCTTGGGGTACGGATAGCGCCTCATAGAAGCTGCCGGCATCCCAAAAATTGGGTTCGGAGCAACCCAGACAGGGGTGACCCGACTCAATGGGAAAGCTGGTACCCTCATTCCATTTCATGGTTGCGCAGGCATTATGGGTGGTGGGTCCTTTACAGCCCAATTCATAGAGACACCACCCTTTACGCGCCCCCTCATCATCAAAGGCCTTGGCAAACAAGCCCTGATCATAGAAGGTTCTGCGATAGCAACGATCATGGATGCTATCACCATAGAAGGCCTTGGGTCGTCCCAACTCATCCATATCCGGTAACCGGGCAAAGGTGAGGAAGTGGGCAATGGCGCTGGTCATTACCAGGCCAATCGGAGGACATCCGGGAATATTCATCACCGGTTTATCTTTCACAATATCGGTCACCGCTACAGCCCCGGTAGGGTTGGGCTTAGCCATCGGCAGTCCGCCATACGCCGCACAGGTACCCACCGAAATCACAGCTGCTGCCCCTGCCGCAGCCTCTTCCAGCATACTGAGGTTGGTTCTACCTGCAATGGTTGAGTAGACCCCTCCATCTTTGGTTGGGATTGAACCATCTACAATCAATAGATACTTTCCATAAGCATCCTTCATCGCCATATCGCGCGCTTCCTCTGCCTGATGACCCGCAGCAACTTGCAAGGTATGGTGATAATCCAGTGAAATAAAATCAAAAATCAGATTTTCAATGGTTGGGGTATGTGAACGGGTGATCGATTCAGTACAGCCGGTACACTCTTGAAAGGAGAGCCAGATTACCGTTGGCCGTTTCGCCGCAGATAAGGCTTCAGCCATCACATCCGCTGAACCTGTAGGCAGTGCCAGTGCGGCTGCCATAGAGCTACAGAACTTCAGAAAACCGCGCCTGCTCACACCATGTTGTTCCAGATGATCGACAAAGGTTTCACTGATCTGGCTATTATTGCGTTTCAATTGACTCATGACTGACTCCGAAAAACCATTCGTTAATACACTGAAATATAAAACCCATTAATCTATATGTATATGCAATACACACTATTTGTCAACCCAATATATACATATTTTTACCAAATTTAACCTAGCAAAACAGTTAGTTATTGTGAATTTTGTCTACCTCTAATTTCAACCGCCCCAGTGCAGAGAGCACTTCTGACGGCTGTGGAAAAATTATGGCTGGAATATCAACTACCTCAATCTGTTTTACGATCACCTGATCCTGGTCGTCTCGATGTATCACATACCAGACACCTGAAAATGCGGTTTCGATCATCTGACTGTTTCCCATTACGTCCATTGAGACGGTCACTTCTCCTCGGCCTAAAGCTTTCTCAAGTAGCTGGCTGTCTGCTGCTGAAAGAGGCAGGCTTTTCAGATCCAGCTGCCCCGGTTCACCCTTCTTGACCCAACGTTCCAGTAGTGATACCACCTCACTGAGGATCGAACGCACCATTTCTGAGTGACCTTCATCAATAAGATTCACCGCAATCCGGTCCAGGCTACTCATCCGTCCACTCCTTCAACAATCGTTTCACTTCATCCACAGCCTGTTCAACCCCCTTCTCAACAGCAGGGGTTAATGCCTCAGACCAATCCACAAACTCCGGTTGCACCCCAACCAAGGCTCTTGAAGTCGGTAATTCGCCACTCAGGGCGGTAATTGATAAGAGATCCAGTAAGCTTACTTCATGGACACTACTCATCTTTCCGGTACCGATAAAGTGGTCCATTTCCTCATTAACAAAGGCCTGCACCGATCCACTCTCAGCCTGTAGATTCGCTGCATCAACCACAATCAATTGATCGGCCTCTGCAATGGGTCCTGCCAGTGTAAAACTCAAGGTTCCACCATCCATCAGTTCCACATTCGGTATTAAATTCTCTTCTGCAAGCCGTTCAATCACCCTGACACCTACACCCTCATCTCCCAACAAGGTGTTACCTAAACCCAATACCAATATTTTTCTCATCATCTTTTCCATTCTCGTGGCGTATACCCACACAATACAGTAGATTAGATTCCAATTTAATCAACCGTTTTACTTTATATTAATTTAACCTACTATTCTCTACATCATGTGCTTCGGAATCCCAATGCAGATCAAAAGTATCGACCGTTTCATCGCCACTTGCGAAGCGAAAGGGTTTGAACGCGAGGTCAATCTTTTTATGCTGCAATACGAAGAGTTGGCTGTGGGTGACTATATTGTGAGCCACCTTGGACAGGCGACTCAAAAGGTCAGTGAGGATGAGGCTCGTGTCGCTTGGGAACTGTATGATGAGATGAGCCAGCCTCATGCATGAACTCTCTGTCTGCCAATCGATACTCTCCCAGGTTGAAACAATTGCCCAACAACACCAGGCAACTGCGGTTACACTGATAAAACTTAAAATCGGACCACTCTCAGGGGTAGAAACACCTTTATTGGTAAATGCCTGGACCATCGCCAGTGCCAACACCATTGCTGCAGAGGCACAGTTTGAGGTTGAAGAGATGCCGATTACTATTCACTGTCCAAGCTGCGACAGAGAGAGCCGTGCTAAGGCCAACCGCATGGTCTGTGGTCACTGTGGAGAGTGGAGAACACAACTTGTGAGTGGCGATGAGATGCTGCTACAAAGTATAGAACTGGATAAATCTACGGAGAGAGAGAATGTGTGACACTTGTGGATGTAATATCACCCCTGGCAATGAGCATCTGATTGTCAATGATGGCAAGCTCTCCAAAACCAGCAGTGGCGGTGAAGCGGTAGAGGTGCTGCAAGGTCTGTTGCATGAAAATGATCATCAGGCGATGCATAATCGTCAACATTTCGATCAGCACCAGCTGCTGGCAATCAACTTGATGTCCTCGCCCGGAAGCGGGAAAACCGCTCTACTGGAGGCCACCATTGATGCATTAGGTGATGAGGTCAGGATTGGTGTAGTTGAGGGGGACCTGGAAACTGAAAATGATGCCAACCGTATCCGAAAAAAAGGGGTGCCTGCCTGTCAAATCTCAACCGGAAGTGCCTGCCACCTGGATGCCCATATGGTGCATGATGCACTCCACCAGCTCACACTGGAGGATCTCGATATTCTATTTATCGAAAATGTGGGCAATCTGGTCTGCCCTGCCAGTTTTGATCTGGGACACCACCGCAACATCACCCTGCTCTCTGTCACGGAAGGGGATGATAAACCCGCCAAGTATCCGGTAATTTTCCGGGCTGCAGACCTGATGTTACTCACCAAGACTGATCTGCTTCCCTATCTTGAAGAGTTTGATCCAACCCGTGCAGAGCAATACCTGCGCGAGCTCTCCAACCCTGCTGAGATGATTTCACTCTCAGCAAAGAGTGGCGAAGGGTTGAAGCACTGGCTGGATTGGCTGCGCCATGAACTGAAGCACTACCGCAGACATCTTGCTACCGGAACCACCTTAACCCCTGCACTGCAGCCGGATGGGGTGGCACTCCATCAGCATACTCATAGTCACAACCATACTCACAATCACGATCACCACCACTCCTGAGATGAACCTGGAGGGACGCATTGCAATCACTTTATCCCCAACGGAGGATAATGCCCATCGCGTCGCCATTAACTCTACCCGTCCGGTACATGCTTGTCAGATGTTTCATGGAAAATCCATCGACGAAACACTCAAAGCGCTTCCGTTGCTTTTCAGTATCTGTGGCACAGCCCAGGCTGCTGCTGCAGTACGAGCCTGTGAACAGGCACTTGATCACTCCCCCTCAATTAAGAGTGAAAAGATTCGACAACAGTTGGTTGCACTGGAGACCATTCGCGAGCACCTCTGGAGAACCTTGCTGGGTTGGGGGGCTTCACTTGGAGAGCCTCTATCCGAACAGACCATGGCAAGGGTGATGACACTGCAACAGCAGATGCGAAAGGCGTTAACAGGGGATACCTCTCCGTTCCAACTCCAACCTCAACTCTCACCGTCTGATTCCTTAATGGTCTCTACCCTCCAGCAACAGCTTATCGAGATTGTAGAACACTCATTACTGGGGATCTCTATCGCTCAGTGGGAATCCATAACCAGCCTCGATGCTTTTTGGGGCTGGAGCAAGCAGCAAAAAACCGTTGCAACTCGCTTTATCCAACAGCTTGAACATGCCGGCTGGAATCATCTCGGAGAGTGTGATAGTTCACTATTACCCACTCTGGAGACTGAGTTAATCCATCAACAACTCGATCAAGCTGATTTTATTGCTCAGCCACTCTGGAAGGCTATCCCCAGAGAGACCACCCCATTCAGCCGTACCCAGAGCCCACTGTTAACAACACTGTACACCCATTATGGAAACGGACTATTAACCCGTTCTGTCGCTCGTCTTACAGAACTGTTTCAGCAGCTAACACAGCTGCTCAACCCTGCCTCACAATCCTCCATAGCCACTTATCAGCCCTCTGTCGGAATCGGACTCAGTACGGCGGCCCGAGGACAGTTACTGCATCGTGTTGCGGTCGAAAACAGCCAAATTATCCGTTACCAGATTCTTGCGCCAACTGAATGGAATTTTCACCCCCAAGGGGTAGTTACACAAGCATTGCAGCAACTGGAGCCAGACACTGCAACAGTAAAGCAGCAAGCCTCTCTGATCATCCATGCAATTGACCCCTGTGTTGGTTATGATTTAACCCTCAACCCAACTGGAACCGAATGCTGATGTGCCTCGCTATCCCGACTCAAATCATCACCGTCTCTGCCGATCAACAGGGTGCAACAGTCTCAATTGATGGTATCCAAAAAGAGATCTCACTGGCACTGGTTGAGGAGATTGCTGTAGGAGATTATGTTCTGTTGCATGTCGGTTATGCCCTCAGCAAAGTAGATACCGTTGAAGCTGAAAAGACACTGGCGCTGTTCGCAGAGATGAAGGGGCTCGAAACAATGGAACCTCTGAAATGAGATACATTGATGAGTTCCGCTCCGGGGAGCTGGCGCAGAAGCTTGCCAGAAAAATCCGGCATGCAACTGATCCGAATCGTCAATATAATCTGATGGAGTTTTGTGGAGGCCATACCCACGCTATCTTCCGCTATGGCGTGCCCGATCTGTTGCCAAAGAATGTCCACTTTGTTCATGGCCCCGGCTGTCCGGTCTGTGTACTCCCAACAGCACGTATTGATCAGGCGCTCTATTTACTGGAGCAGGAGGATGTGATTCTCTGTAGCTATGGTGATCTATTGCGGGTACCTGCCAGCCACAAAAAGAGTCTACTCAAAGCAAAGGCACAAGGTTCCGATGTGCGTATGGTCTACTCGACACAAGATGCTCTAAAAATTGCAAGGGAAAACCCAGAGCGTGAAGTGGTCTTCTTTGCCATCGGTTTTGAGACCACTACGCCGCCCACTGCCGTGGCCATCAAACAGGCCGCAACGGAAGGGTTATCAAACTTCAGCGTATTCTGTAACCATGTCCTCACCCCCGCAGCCATTCAAAATATTCTGGAATCTCCAGAGGTTCGTGAGATCGGCACGGTCTCTATTGATGGCTTCTTTGGCCCCTCTCATGTCAGCGCAATTATTGGCAGCCGCCCCTATGAGTTCTTTGCTGAGGAGTTTCAACGCCCTGTTGTGATTGCCGGTTTTGAACCGCTCGATGTGATGCAGTCTACGCTGATGTTAATACAACAGCTCAATGAGGGACGTTATGAGGTGGAAAACGAGTACCACCGTGTAGTCAGCCGTGATGGCAACCTGAAGGCTCAGGCACTGGTGGCCGAACTGTTTGAACTGCGCCCTCTGTTTGAGTGGCGTGGCTTGGGGCAGGTTCCCTATAGTGCATTACGGATCAAACAGCCTTTTAATGAATTTGATACGGAACAGCGTTTCAACATCCCGGAGATTGAATCCAAAGAGATCAAAGGGTGTGAATGCCCGGCTATTTTACGTGGTGCAAAACGCCCTCGTGACTGCAAACTGTTTGGTACTGTCTGTACCCCAGAAAACCCGATGGGTTCCTGTATGGTCTCTTCTGAAGGAGCCTGCGCCGCCTACTGGAGTTATGGTCGGTTCCGCAATGTCTCCCCGGAGAGCGATTTAGAGTGATCTCTCACCTCTAGGTGCTTGTCCGAGAATATTGTTTTGATGGGTACCTATCAAACCTATGTTGTTCGAGTACTAACCTCTTCAGCATCCTCTTTAACCAGCAGAGGAAGAGTGACAATCATCCTCATCCCTTGATGGGCCCCTTCACTCTCAGCAGTAACCGTACCACCCAAGCTGCGTACCAATTTTGCCGCCGAATTGAGACCAAAACCACTGCCCGCCTCTTTGGTGGTATAACCCACACGAAACAGTTTATGTGCCGCTTCTGGATCATGTCCACAGCCATTATCTGCGATCATCATCTCAAAATGGGCATCACCGACAGGAACTACCCGCAATAAGACACGCCCTTCGAAGGTCTCTTTGCCACTTCTCTCTTCACTAATTGCTTCAAGTGCATTTTTCAAAAAGTTAAGCAGTAGCTGCATCAATGGGTTTCGAGGCAGGAAGAGTAAGTTAACCACTGGGTCCAGTTCAGTCTCAAACTGAACTTCCGCTTTCTCGAAGCGATCCTCAATCAAACTATAGGTTTCATTAACCATCGTAACCAACTCAAACTCGGTCGACTGAATCACCGGACGAGCCGCATTGCGGTGCAGTGCAATAATATCCCCAACATGTACAATCCCGGTCTCAATCTTGTCGAGATCACCTGACTCATCAAATGAATGGCTCATTTGACCTACAAACTTGGCCATTGCCTCCATCACCTGGGCAGATTTCTCCAGCTCCCCGGTTAACGCGGCTGAATCTCCTTCAGACTGCAGTGCTGTGCGTATCTGCTCTGCAGACTTCTGCTGCATTTTTTGCAGTTTTTCCAACTGTTTAATTTTGCGACGTGTACGGATTACATTCCCACTCATCCCGGTAATCACATTACCAATATTATGGAGCACAGACCCGCTCATCTCAGCCACACCACTCTGAAAATCGGCAAGTTGCTCCTGTTTTTCTGCCCAAATTCGGTCTCGAACATCATGCAATACCAATACAGATCCTACAATCTCACTACCCTGCTCTTGCTGCTGGCGTAGCATTGCACCACTGATCTGAACTGGCATCGTCTCCCCTTTCTGCTGTATTAATCTACGTTGCACATAGAGCATTCCTTCATCCAGAAAAAGTCGTCCAAACGGGGTGGTGGCAAATATATCCCAAAGTTGTGTATCAGATGGATCATGGACCACAGCCAGTACTTTGGTCTCACCCTCAACCGTTAATGGGAACAGTCCGATTTCAACAGAGAGCAGGTCTCCACTCTGGGTTTTGAGTGAGATTCTATCCCCCTGCTTCATCCCTCTCGGTTTTCCCCTTTCAATAACTGCCTGCATCATTGCATCGTGATTCCCACCCATCTCAAGAGGCAACAAGGGAGACAGATTTCCTCCAACCAACTGCTCAGCAGACCACTCTGACAATAGCTCTAATGCCCCATTGACGCTCTCAACAACCCCGGATTGATCAATAATTAATGTACCAACAGCTGCCTCTATGCAAAATTCATGCAGTAAAATCTGCTGAGTACCAACCAGCTCTTGCAGACGTTCCTGAACGATATAGTTCAAACTATCCGTCCGATCTCGTAGTACCTCTTCTTTGGCGAACAGCTGATTAAATGGTTTCCCAACCAGTTTTTCTCGGCGCTCTCCAGTCAAATTCTCCAACATCGGGTTGACCATCTGAATCACACCACTGCGATCCAGAACCAATACCCCCTCCTGCATCGACTCTAAAATAGAGACGCTCTGTGCTTTCTCACGCATCAAATCCTGCTGAACCTTCTCAATGGTCTTGGTCATCTGGTTAAAACTTTTAGAGAGCATGCCTAACTCATCACCACTCTGGTCTTCAAGTCGATAACTCAAGTCACCACGTGTTAATGCCTGCGCACCGCGATAGAGCAGAGAGATTCTGTTCAACACAATACTTCGCATCTCCCAGCTGATAATAGCTAACAGGAATAGTGCAAAGAGAAAGAGGCTGATATAGAGCAGCCTCTGTAGATCCTCCAATGGTGCTAATGCCACCTCTTCCTCATAGACAATATGAATTAAATGGCCTTGAGTAAATGACTGAGGTTTTTGAGTAACGTGATGAGAATCCTCTTGTGAAGAGAGATACCGTACTGCGGGTTCATCCCCCCAAAGTGAAAGACGCCATTCAATGGTATCTTCGTGCTCATGATCACTCCCCTTACCCGCCTCATAAGGTGGCCAGGCAGAGATCACCTGCCCCTGATCTGCATCCAGGTATTCTATTTCATCCAACCCACTATCCTGAGGAAGATTATGGGCAATACTTTCCAACACCCGATCTGTCACCTGCTGCCAGCGTTCAACAACGACCAATTCTCCGAGCAGCTCCCCCTCTACTTTAACAGGAGCCACAAACCAGCGCATACGACGTTTTTTCTCCTCTTTGCTCTCCCCCAATAAGTCAATCCAGGGGTCAAAATCAGGCGGTGAAACTCGAACCGCTGCAACACCTGACATCTGATCAGGAATAGCCTTTTGAACTTGTACATTAAAATAGGATTTATTCAGAGCCACAGACTCTAACGTTTTATACAACGGGTGGTTATTTACATTGCTACCAATCATCTCCTTATGCTTCGAATCATCCTCTCCATGACCCTGATTGCAGATCACAACCACATTTCCATTACGATCAACCAGAAAGGCCGATAAAAGCTGTGGATAGACGTTTACCAGATCATCCAAAACAGCCTGTCCATCTGTCAGCAAAACCTGATCCTGCAACAATTTAGCCACCCTGGGGTCTCGTGATGCAAAATCAACAATATGGCGATTTTCATCGACACGTTCTTGCAATTGACTACGGATAAACGAGAGTGTTGCCACCATCTGATACTCGATCTCTAATTTGAGTTCGCTACGCATCTCTTTTTCAAGCAGGAATGCGGCGATAGCTGTCAGAAGCAGAATTGAGCCACCTACGATAATGAGTGTTCGTGGAATCAGTTTCATTTTTGACAACATAGTACAATTCAACCATAAAGACCTTGCCAAGACAATTCCATGTATCCCAAATACATATTAGAAACCACATAGTAATTACTCTCTTTCAAACTGATTTAACAAACACACGACAATCGATATGACTTCTCACCCTAAACACTACAGCTCTAAATTGGATCTGAAAAACGGCACTGTTGATATGACCCACGGCAGTGGTGGCCGGGCCATGGCTCAACTGATTGATGAGCTTTTTGTCCACTACTTTGACAACGACCTATTACGACAGGCAAATGATCAGGCTACTTTTTCGATTCCAGCCGGACGTATGTCGATCAGTACCGATGGGCATGTAATCTCTCCACTCTTTTTCCCCGGTGGTGACATCGGTTCACTGTCGGTCCACGGCACACTCAATGATGTTGCCATGTCGGGTGCCAAACCACTCTACCTGGCTGCCGGTTTTATTCTGGAAGAGGGGTTTCCTCTCTCTGAGCTGGAACAGATTATTCAATCAATGGGAAGAGCCTCTGCCAAAGCGGGGGTCCCTGTGGTAACTGGAGATACCAAGGTGGTGGAGCGAGGTAGTGGGGATGGTATCTTTATTACAACCACTGCGGTCGGTATTGTTCCTGAAGGGGTCAACATTGCTGGAGATCGCGCACAACCGGGAGATAAGATACTGGTCAGCGGCACTTTAGGAGATCACGGGGTTGCTATCCTCTCCAGCCGGGAAAACCTTGAGTTTGAGACCACCATTGAGTCTGACTCTGCCGCACTGCATGGCCTGATTGCCGACCTGGTCGCCGCCGTACCTGATATCCACTGTCTACGTGACCCAACCCGTGGTGGCCTTGCAACCACACTCAACGAACTGGCCAAACAGTCCGATGTTGGCATGCGCATTATTGAAAAGAAGCTGCCGATTCAGCCAGCCGTCAATGCCGCCTGTGAACTGCTAGGATTAGACCCTCTCTATGTCGCCAATGAGGGAAAATTGATCTGTATCGCTGCGGCTGAACATGCCGACAAACTACTGGCCACTATGCAACAGCACCCTAATGGAAAGGATGCGGCCATTATTGGAGAGGTCATTGAGGACAAGATGGGATTTGTACAGCTAGAGACCAGCTTTGGTGGAAACCGGGTGATCGATTGGTTAGTCGGAGAGCAATTGCCAAGAATATGTTAAGGAATCCTGATTGAAAATCCTGCTTCTGGCACACAGCTTTAATGGGCTGACGCAACGGCTCTTTGTCGACCTGCGTGAGGCTGGCTATCAGGTCTCCGTTGAACTGGATATTCATGATGAGATCACTGCCGAGGCAGTTACGCTGTTCCAGCCCGACCTGCTAATCGCCCCATTCCTCAAGCGCAGAATTCCAGAGACGATCTGGAGACAACTCCCCTGCCTCATCCTTCACCCCGGCCCTCCAGGTGACCGTGGGCCCTCAGCACTGGATTGGGCACTGCTCAAGCAGGAAAAATTATGGGGCGTCACACTGCTTGAGGCTAATGCAACACTGGATGGCGGTGATATCTGGGGGTTTGAAACCTTTCCGATGCGCAACACAACCAAGGGAGTGCTCTACCACCAAGAGGTGACTGATGCAGCCTCAAGAATAACCCTGAATGTAGTCCGTCAATTTGAAACCGGCTCTATTTCACCTCATCCTCAGAACGCTCTTCCAGATGCAGAACGATGGGGAGAGCAATTGTTGATGAGCCAGCAGGATCGTAAAATTGATTGGCAACAGGATAGCCAAGAGAGCGTCCTGCGCAAGATTAACAGTGCAGACGGCTCTCCCGGTCTGCTGGATTCTCTCTTTGGGCATTCGCTCTACCTCTATGATGCGCAACCGGAAAAGCAACTCAGTGGCTCTCCCGGTGAGATTATCGCCCGTTCTGGTCCGGCGCTCTGTCGTGCCACAGCAGATGGTAAAGGTGTGTGGATCGGTCATTTGAGAGACCGGCAGAGCACCCACCCTTTTAAGCTACCTGCTACTCAACTACTTGCCGATGAGCTGAACAAACACCCGTCCCTTGAAGAGGTCCACTATTCACCCGCAATGCAGAGTGGTTACCGAGAGATTGTCTATGAAGAGGAGAACAGTGTCGGCCTGATCCACTTCAATTTCTATAATGGTGCCATGAGCACTGCCCGTTGCCAGCAACTACAACAGACCCTGCAACAAGCCAAACAGCGATCAACCCGCGCCATCTTGCTTCTGGGCGGTGAAAACTATTGGTCTAACGGGATGTGTCTCAACCAAATTGAGGCCGCCCAGAGTCCTGCAGATGCCTCCTGGGAGAATATCAATGCGATGGATGATCTGGCCCTGGAGATTCTCCAGAGTGATCACCATCTAATCATCAGTGCAGTGCAGGGCAATGCCGCTGCTGGAGGGCTCTTTCTCGCCCGTACAGCCGATCTCATCTGGGCCAGAAAAGGGGTCATCCTCAACCCTCACTACAAGGATATGGGAAACCTTTATGGTTCTGAGTATTGGAGTTATCTACTCCCCAAACATGCCGGTATCGAGCATGCCCAGCAGATCTCTCAGGCACGCCTGCCGATGGGAACTGAGGAAGCACACCGCTTGGGACTGGTTGATCAACAGTTTGACTGCCCGCATGACTCTTTCTTGAATACCTGCAAAAGTGAGGTGGATAAACTGATCCATCAACCCGATTTTGACCAGCAACTGAAACAGAAGCGCCAACAACGCCGAACAGACGAGCAGATAAGACCGCTCGCCCGTTATCGTGAGGCAGAGCTGGAAAAGATGCGACTGAACTTCTATGGTTTTGACCCCAGCTACCATATTGCACGCTACAATTTCGTTCATAAGGTTGCAAAATCGAGAACGCCCACCACCATTGCATTTCACCGTAGACCACAGAGAACCGCTCAATCTTGAAACAGACCTCTCCTATAAATATCGGCCGCTCTATTTCCGTATCCGGTGTTGTGCAGGGGGTAGGCTTTCGTCCCACGGTCTGGAATTTAGCTAAACAAAACAGACTCACCGGGTCTGTCTGGAACCACTCTTCCGGGGTAACGATTGAGCTCTGGGGAACAGCGCAGCAGATTGACCAATTTTTACATCAATTACAACAAGAGCCACCTCCACTGGCCATTATTGAACAGATCACAACGACCCCGCTCTCTGGGGTTCAGCCGGACCTTTTTACCATTGTAGAGAGTCATGGAGGGTTAGTCACAACCCGTGTTGCTGCCGATGCTGCAACCTGCCCTGCCTGCACCGAAGATATCTTTGACCCTACCAATCGCCGCTACCGTTACCCTTTTACCAACTGTACCCACTGTGGTCCCCGTCTCTCGATCATTCAGGCGATTCCCTATGACCGTGCAAATACCTCAATGTCAAAATTCACCCTCTGTAAGGCCTGTAAGACAGAGTATGAAGACCCTGCAGACCGTCGCTTTCATGCACAACCCAACTGCTGTGCAGAGTGTGGCCCCCGACTCTGGCTTGAGGAGCGATCAGGAGTGACACTGGACGGCGACCCGGTCCTGCTGGCTGCAGAGAAAATCCGTGCAGGAGAGGTTGTGGCAATCAAAGGGCTGGGCGGTTTTCACCTCGCCTGTGATGCCACCAATGAGCAAGCAGTTGCACTGTTGCGAGTGCGAAAAAAAAGGGTCAACAAGGCCTTTGCGGTGATGGCAAAGCATTGTGGCGCGATTGAACACTTTGCTGAGATACCGGAATCTGCGCGCAAACTGCTGGAGAGCCGCAGCGCCCCCATTGTCATTCTCGATCAACGAGTGGATGGAGAACCTCTGACACCTTCACACACACCCTCACTCGCACCCTCACTCGCACCGTTGCAGCAGACGGTCGGGTTTATGCTTCCCTACACACCACTCCACCACCTATTACTGGATCAGCTCGACCACCCGATTGTCCTCACCTCAGGAAACCAAAGTTCCGAGCCACAATGCATCACCAACCATTCGGCCCGACAGCAACTTGCCGGGATCGCCGACTTCTGGTTGATGCATGACCGGGAGATTATTAATCGAGTCGACGACTCCGTTGTTCTGCTCTCGAACAGCGGCAGCCGAACCCTGCGTTATGCAAGAGGAATGGCACCAGAATCGATACCGCTTCCTGATGGTTTTGAAAACAGCCCGCCACTGCTGGCAATGGGGGGGGCACTCAAAAACAGTTTTGCACTACTGCGCAATCAAGGCATCACTCTCTCACAATATATCGGGGACCTTGAGAATAGCGCGGCAATTAACGAATACCAACATACCCTCCA
This sequence comes from Gammaproteobacteria bacterium, assembly GCA_013349825.1. Classification (GTDB taxonomy): domain Bacteria; phylum Pseudomonadota; class Gammaproteobacteria; genus Thiopontia. The sequence continues at coordinate 29,851 of DUYW01000007.1, forward strand.
GCTCTACCAACAGTTATTCAGCCACTCCCCACAAGCCATTGTGGTGGACCGCCACCCAGACTACAGCTCTTCCCGGCTGGGACGCGCGTGGGCCAGTGAGCAACAACTTCCGCTGATTGAGGTACAGCATCACCATGCACATGTTGCCAGCTGTATGGTCGAAAATAATATTTCACTGGACCATCCCCCAGTACTTGGTATCACACTGGATGGACTCGGTTATGGTGACTCAGGCGAGATTTGGGGGGGTGAGTTTCTGCTCACGGGGTATCAGGACTACCGACGCATTGCATCTTTTACCTCGGTGGCACTGCCTGGAGGAGACCGCGCCAACCGGGAACCGTGGCGAAACAGCCTGGCACACCTGCTCCATTTTTTCGACTGGGGGCAGCTCTCCAACGACTATTCCGGGTTAGAACTGATCCACTATCTGCAGCAAAAACCACTCAAGACCATTCGCCAGATGATCGATCAACAGATCAACTCCCCCCTAAGCTCCTCTTGTGGAAGAGTGATCGATGCTGTTACTGCATCTATAGGATTAAACAGAGAAATCAATAATTTTGAGGCCGAATCTGCCATTTTACTTGAATCTTTTGCAGGCTCACAATTTGATACACAAACGGATTCCGCCTACCCTCACCAACACTCTTTTCAAAACGACCTGCTAACCATTGATTGGCGGCCACTCTGGCAGGCTATACTGGAGGATCTACAGCGACAGATCGCACCAGCTACTATTGCTGCCCGTTTTCACCACGGCTTAATCTCAGCACTTTGTGAAACCACCACTCAACTCGCTAAGAACCACTCTTTCTCTACAGTTGCACTGGTCGGTGGTGTTTTCCAGAACCGGTTACTTCTGGAGGGATGTAAACAGTATTTGACCGAAATGGGCTATACCGTGCTTATCCAATCCAAAACCCCAACCAATGATCAGGGTATCGCCATCGGGCAGTCAGCCATTGCTGCAGCTCAACAACTTTAATAATCAGAGCCACAGGTACTCGACCATTACAGCAATCAATGTTACCTTTGATCATTAATCATTTTGATTAAGCTCTGTTTGAAAAGGCGATCTAATGAAATTTCCCAAAAAAAGCTTCTTCAACTTTTCACACCAGCAGGCCAAACTCGCCTGTAGTCGTCGCATCCACCACAAACAGGCCGATGAGTCTCACTTTAATGATGAACTCAATGAGTTAGATGAAAAACATCTGGGGATGGCTGGACAGATTGCCAACGCCTTTATCCACTCCCCTCTCTCCCCGCTCTTCTTCTTTCTGATGCTGGCAATTGGCATCTATGGGCTCTTCAATACCCCTCGACAAGAGGACCCGCAAATATCTGTTCCGATGATCGACATTATCTTTCAACACTCTGGAGCCACCCCTGAAGAGATTTCATCACTTACGATCAACCCTTTTGAGCGGGTACTCAGCGAGATCCCCAACCTTAAACATGTCTACTCGATGAGTGATTATGAGATGGGGTTGATTACGCTGGAATTTGAGGTGGGTGAACCGATGGGTCCCTCTCTGGTTCAGGTCCACAGCAAAATTGCCTCTAACCTGGACCTGTTGGCTCCGGGTGCCAAACCACCTACCGTTAAACCCAAAGAGGTGGATGATGTCCCTGTGCTCAATCTCACCCTCTGGTCTGAAGAGGTGGATGATGAGGTGTTACGTACACTTGCAGTTGATCTGCTACAACATTTCAAACAACTACCCATGACAGGAACCGGTTTTGTAGTGGGTGGCCGTCAACGACAGATTCGTGTCGAAGTGGACCCGACCCGCCTGGAAGGGTTTGGGATCAGCATGGGGCAGATTGCCATGACTCTCAAAGGGTTCAACACCAGTATGACGGTTGGCTCAATCGAGCTTTCAGGTCGCCACCACTTCGTAAAGTCAGGAGGTTTTCTACAGAGCCGTAAAGATGTGGAGAATCTGGTGGTGGGGCAACATCGTGGAGCACCACTCTTTCTAAAAGATGTAGCACGTGTTGTTGAGGGGCCTCAAGAGACACAATCGATGGTGCTCTACTCCAATGGTCCGGCATACCCCGATCCAACCAAGAGATCGGTACGTGATGCTGCAGCAGTGACCATTGCACTGGCGAAACAGGTCAACACCAACGGAGTTGCTGTGGTGGACCGTATTCTGAAGGAGCTGGAGACTCTAAAGGGCTATAAAATACCTGAAAACATAAACATAACGGTCAGTCGTGACTATGGAAAAACAGCAAACGACAAGGTCAATGGACTACTCTTCAAGTTGCTCATTGCCACTGCAGCGGTAACACTTCTGGTCTGGCTCAGCCTGGGTTTGACCCCTTCAATCGTAGTACTACTGACCATTCCGGTCATCCTGGTCACTACCGTATTTATTGCAATGATCCTCGGTTATACCATCGACCGTGTCAGTCTCTTCGCACTGATTTTTGCCATCGGCATTCTGGTGGATGATGCCATCGTGGTGGTTGAAAATATCTATCGTCGCTGGTTACGTGCAGGGAAAATGTCAACGATTGTTGCCGTCGACGCGGTACGTGAAGTGGGTAATCCAACAATTTTGGCAACGTATACGGTGGTTGCCGCACTGGTACCCATGGGCTTTGTACGTGGAATGATGGGGCCCTATATGGAACCCATCCCGGTATTGGGTTCAGTGGCAATGCTGCTCTCTCTCTTTTCTGCCCTGATTTTTGTCCCCTGGCTCTCGGTGCGTATGCGCCCACCGATGGAGCGACTGAAAAAGATGGAGGAACGGGAGAAGAGGATGGATGCAGGCCTGGATAGCTTCTTCCACCGTGTTCTCTGTATACTGATGACCAATCGATTGATGAGTTGGGGGTTTCTCCTGTTCCTGATTGTCAGCTTTGCGCTCTCAATGTGGATGTTTTACAACAAGAGTGTCACTGTAAAGATGCTCCCCTTTGACAATAAACCAACCCTCAGTGTGATGGTCGACATGCCCGATGGAACAGCCCTTCCAGAGACCGCAAACCTGACTCGATCACTGGCAGCAGAGCTGCAGTCAATTCCGGAAATTCTATCGTTACAGAGCTATATCGGAAACTCACAACCGTTCGATTTCAATGGCCTGGTTCGGCACTACTATATGCGCCAATTCCCCTGGCAGGCAGATATCGCCATTCAGTTGCTCGATAAGCGAGACCGCGAGCGTAGTAGCCATGAGATCGCCACCGCGATTCGTAAACAACTTGCACCATTTGCATCCACTAGCGGCACCACCTTAACTGTTGTGGAGATGCCGCCCGGTCCACCGGTTTTGCAGACAGTCGTGGCAGAGATCCATGGCCCTGATGCAGAAACCCGTCGTGCAGTTGCCTCCAAGATGACTCAAATTTTCAAAAGTTCTCCACTGGTCACCGATGTCGATAACTATATGCGTTCTCCTGCGACAACCTGGAATTTCCAGGTGGACATCCACAAGGCCGCCCGACAGGGAATTTCTGTCGATACCATCAATCAACACCTGGCGATGGCAATGGGCGAGTTTAAGGTAATCGATCTGAAACAGCCGGGGGTACAGGAGCCAACCTGGATCACCCTGTTGATCCCACTCAACAAACGCTCCCTGCTCCGCCAACTCAGCAACCTACCTGTTGCAACCCCGGATGGGCGCACCATCCCTCTTTCAGAATTGGGCCATTTTGAAGAGGTGCCACGAGAGCAGATGATCTTCCACAAAGACCTTCGGGCGGTTGAGTTTGTCGTAGGCGATACCACAGGCCAATATGCTGCCCCGATCTATGCCATGCTGGATATTGAGAAACGACTGAAGGATTATACCACTCCAGACGGGCTTTCATTGCAGGCCACCTACATGGGTGCGCCTGAGAGTGATCGCATCAGCGGCTTTGAGTGGAGTGGTGAGTGGACCGTCACCTTTGAAACCTTTAGAGACTTGGGGACTGCCTTTATTGTGGCTTTGATCGCCATCTATATGCTGGTGGTCTGGCAGTTTGGTAACTTTCTGATTCCTGCTGTGATTATGGCTCCAATTCCACTGACACTACTGGGAATCATTCCCGGACACTGGCTACTTACTGCGGACTTTACGGCAACCTCAATGATTGGCTGGATTGCACTGGCCGGTATCATTGTACGCAACTCCATTCTTCTGGTTGATTTCACCATCCATCAGGTCCACCAGGGAGAAGAGCTGGTTGAGGCGGTTATTATGGCCGTTAAGGCGCGTACACGCCCTATCTTGATCACGGCTCTGGCTCTGGTTTTGGGTGCTTCAGTGATCATCACCGATCCCATCTTTCAGGGTATGGCCATCTCTCTACTCTTTGGAGTTTTTGTCTCAACCATTCTGACTCTGTTTGTAATTCCACTCGGCTGTGTCAGCCTGGGACGTCAAATTTTTCTCGACAGTAAAGAATAAATACCTCTGGCTGTAGATTTCCATGAGCGCTCTCTAGAGCTACTCTATACAGTAGCTCTATCGACTCTCGCTCTCTTTCACCAGCCCTCTGTACCGTTATGATGTGTACCCTTATTTGATCACGTCAACATCTATAGGGTTGATAGAGCCAAGATCACTCAATGAATCACTCAATGGAGAGTAGTCTGAATAGTCTGTGACAGGTGCATCCTCTTCACCCTCTTCAGCAACCACCACTTCAGTCTCAGTGGCATCATCTGCTTCGACGACTTCATTCAGGTATTGAGTAATCTCATCATCAGCAACCTCATCAGGTAACAGGTCTCCAATATCCAGTGACTGATCGGTTTCATCCAATAGTCCACCCTCAAAGCTCTCACTCTCAGAAGCGAATAGTGCCTCATCGTCTGCAAACTCACCATAGAGAATATCTTCTTCAGACTCATCCTCAAACAGATCTGCAAAAGATTCCTCTTCGAGACTCGCGGAGGACTCTTCACCCTCAAACAGAGGTTCATCTCCGAAGTCACCCAGAAGAATTTCACTGCTATCACCATCAGCAAAGAGTGTCTCATTCTGATCAATAACCAACTCTGCTTCATCGGAGTAGCCATCCCCTGCAAGAATCTCTTCATCAGATAGAGCACCCAAAATATCAGACTCTTCTGAGACTCGCTGTTCAAAAGCGGACTCATCCAATCCCGCATACTCCTCAAGCATATCCTGAACATGTACCATTGCGGCCTCTTCAGAGATCACCTCTTCACCAACCTGCCCAATTAACTGTTCAGTAATTTCCTCTGTGGCATCTGCAAGGTGAATATCATTACTGGTATCACCATCAGTAAAGGCTGCACGCATCTCTTCAGTAATGCGAATACCATCGTAGGCATCACCATTCTCATCCAGAGACTGTAAGAATACCGCCATATTCTCTACATACTCATCATTCATATTGGTACGTAGCACACCGGCCAGGTCTTGCAGGAAGACCAAGTCATCACCCATCTGAGCTGTATCTACCGTGCCGACAACCACATCACCAATCGAGAAGGTGACAACATCACCACTGCGATAGAGGAAAGAGCCATTTTCATCGGTAAGGCCGCTAACACCAGAAGAGGTTGTATACTCTAGCCCTTCAATAATGCCATCCACAATCGTTGCACTCTGTACAGAGTCTTCAGTGTCACCATTGGAAGCCTCCGTTGCTGTCACCGTTGAGGAGATTGAGCTCTTTTCACTACTGGAAAGCGAATGGTTAGAGACCAGTGTAAATGTTGCCGCCTCACCCGAATTGACAGAGACCGTATAACTACCATCACCATTTGCAGTGAGGGCATCACCATTACCATCCTTCAACGAGACCGTTCCAGAAGGGAGACCACTAATAACCATATCAGACAATGATTCACTACCATCTGTATCACTCAAGGTAGCGGTTACTGTTACAGGATATTCATAGGTTGTAACCAAATCATCTTCAAATTGAATCACCTCAACATTCTTGACACTGGTGGTATGACCGTCTTTGGTATAGGTCGTCCAGTCACCATCAGAGCCAACCGAGTAGTCCGAACTGGAACCTTCCATAATCAAGGTATCCGTTCCTCCCTCACCATTGATTTCATCCCAACCCGAACCAACTTGTAGGCGGTCATCACCCCCACCTGCTTTGATCTCTGCCCAACCTGCATCACCATCACCGACAAGCAGATGATCTGAACCCTCCTTGAGGTCAATATAATCCCAATCATTACCCAATGAGATTACATCAACATCATCCCCACCTTTGACTTCAGCCCAGCCAGTGTCACCATCTCCTGCAGTCAACTGGTTAGCACCACTCCCCATATTGATGTAATCCCAATCATCCCCAGCAGTGACAACATCATCACCATCACCAGCCTTAATCTCAGCCCAGCCACTATCACCATCTCCAACTGTTAATTGATCATCTCCATCTTTGAGGTCAATCTTGCTCCAATCATCGCCAACAGAGAGAACATCGTCACCCTCACCCGCATTGATTTCACTCCAGTTTGAATCTGCATCTCCTGCCGACAATTGATCATCACCATTTTTCAGTTTGATCTCATCCCAATCATTACCCGCAATAACAACATCATCATTATTACTGGTCTGAACCCGGTCCCAACCACTTTGGCCATCCCCATAATCCGTTGCACCACTTAAATCAGGACCACTTGCTGTAGTTGGGGTATTAGGAGAGTTACCTGATGGTGTATTAACGGTCTCTCCACCAATTGTCATCGAGACCACCGGGGCATCAGCAACAGCAGTAATCGTAATTGAAGCAGTCGCTGGTGTGGCATCCGTTGCCCCACTATCATCTGTCGCAGCATATTGGAAACTTGTTGCTCCACTCCAGTTACTGTCCGGGTCAAAATAGAGAGTCGCTGCAGAACCAGCAGCTGCAATGACTGCACCCGAGGTCACTGCCTGAGTCAATGCGCTGTCACTGTAAAGCGTTCCATTCGATGGCAAGCTACTGACTGTAAAGCTTGCTACAGAACCATCTGAATCACTTCCTGAGAGCGTAATGGCAACATAGGTGGCATCCTCATTTCCGGTTGAAGAAACATCATCTGTCGTTGCAACAATATTCGTAATATCTACAGTGACTGTTTCTGACGCAACTGCTGTATCACTGTTTGAACTTTCTGTGGCCGTTGCAGTCACAGTCAGATCAAAATCAGCTGAAACCGTGTCAGGAACTGTCATTGTCAGTCCACTCAGGTCACTACTTGTAACTGTATAGCTACCGTTGCCGTTGTCTGTACCAGCACTTAATGCAACCCCCGTTGGCAGACCGGAAACAACAATAGTGAGACTCTCACTACCATCAATATCCACCAGTGCTGTGGTAATGGTTAATGGATAGACGGTATCGGTACCAGACCCCTCCACACTGCCCACAGCATCAAGATATGGCGTACTCCCTGTCGTGAAATCAGAACCTGAAATAGAGATAACATTGAGGTCGTTACTTCCAATCTGGTCAGAGATCACACCATTATTGAGCGCATTCATATCCCAGTGAGCGACTGGTGTGGTACCCCCGGTTACAGTCCCTGTATCATAAATCTTGATATCACCAATTTTTCCATCGAAGTACTCTTCAGAATCAAAACCGCCACCAACAGAGTCCTGTTCATGCCCAAAGAGCAATGTTCCACCGCTAGAAATGGTAGGAGTCGAAGAGTTATCAAATGTATCAGTAGAGACCGTAACACCATCAATAATATATTCGATCGCACCATTCTGACCAATACTGACCTGCAAATTATGCATTTCACCGTCAAACAGTAAGCTACGGTCAAGCTGAGCACTACTTTCGCTATCTCCATGACTTGTCAGTTTGATCTGAAATTCATCATTACTATCAGGGTCCAGTTCAATACGGAACTCATTATCATCTGAACTGGTCGCATATGAGACCAGTGGCACATAATCGGTAAAGTCGTTGGCATCCATTGAGAAATCAATCGAGAGGGTAAGTTCACTCTCCCCCCCGAGTATTGCGCCACCATTACTCACCTGTAGTGCATCATTATTACCCGATTCATTGAGTACAATGGCATAGTCAGCGGTGGATGATGAAGATCCACTACCAACAACCACATCTAGTGTAGGTACATCAGCTACTGCAGAAACGGTGATCGTTGCAGTTGCAGGTGATGCATCGGTAGCACCACTATCATCCGTTGCAGCATATTGGAAGCTGGTACCTCCACTCCAATTGCTATCTGGGTCAAAGTAGAGGGTTGCTGCACCACTTGAAGCCCCAATAATAGCTCCTGAACTGACCACCTGAGTTAATGCACTATCACTATATAATGTACCGTTAGAAGGCAAGCTACTCACCGTAAAGCTTGCGATAGAACCATCCACATCACTGCCTGAAAGTGTTACTGCGATGGATGTTGCATCTTCATTTCCGCTTGTAGCAACATCTGATGTCGTAGCAATATCATTGACTGCAGCAACAGAGACCGTAGAAGTGCCCGTACTCGAGTTCAGATCTCCATCGGTTACAAGCCAGGAAATAGTGCGATTATCTGTATCAGGGTTTTCACTACTATTACTGTATTTCACACTCTCGAGCGCTGATTCATACTGCGCTTTGGTTGCAGTACCACTCAAGGTGAGTGTACCCGTACTACTATTCCAGCTTCCGCTAATCCCATTCTGATCACTAAAGATGAGCAAATCTTCTGATGACTGATAGTTACCACTGATCTGGATCGTAGCACCATCAATATGAGTATCGTCCACATCGGTCAATGTAATAGAGCTATCGATTACTGTCGCACCATCATTCTCGGTATAGGCCAATGTACCACCTAGTCCACTCAACTCTGCTGCATCATTCACAGCAGAGACAGTAATAGTTGATGTGCCGGTTGCAGAATTATTATCTCCATCATTTACCGTCCAACTCACTGTGCGGTTTGATAGATCTGGATCATCACTGCTATTGCTATATTTCACGCTCTCTAGCGCTACCTCATACTGCGCCTTGGTTGCGGTACCACTCAGAGTCAGTGTACCCGTACCACTATTCCAGCTTCCACTAATCCCATTCTGACTGGAAAAGCTCAGCAGATCTTCTGCTGCTTGATAGTTACCGCTGATCTGTATGGCGGCACCCTCAATATGGGTATCATCCACATCGGCCAGCGTGATTGAATGATCAATTGCTGTAGCTAGATCACCTTCTGTATAAGTGAGTGTTCCATCCAGATCACTCAAAGTCGCCACATCATTAACCGCAGAAACTGTAATGGTTGCAGTAGCCGGAGTTGTATCTGTGCCACCTAGATTATCCGTTGCCGCATATTGGAATGTAGTCTGACCACTCCAATCCTGATCCGGCACAAAGTAAAGAGTTGCCGACTCATTACTTGCTGTAATCGTAGCCCCACTCGATACACTCTGGCTCAGCCCACTATCACTATAGAGTGTGCCATTGGCTGGTAGGCTACTGATATTAAAACTTGCTACCGTTCCATCACTATCACTGCCACTGAGGGTCACCGAAATAGAACTTGCATCTTCAAGACCAGAGGCAGAGATATCACTGGTTGTCGCTATGTCATTAGAATCAGAAACCGAAATCGTAGAGGTACCTGCTGATGAAGTGGTATGCCCATCCGTTACTGTCCAATTAACAGTTCGGTCAGCCGTATCTGGACTCTCGCTGCTATTACTGTATTTGACACTCTCCAGTGCAGACTCATACTGCGCCTTGGTTGCGGTACCACTCAGGGTCAATGCACCCGTACTACTATTCCAACTTCCACTAATCCCATTCTGATCAGTAAAACTGAGTAGATCTTCTGATGACTGATAATTACCGCTAATCTGGACCGTAGCACCCTCGATATTTGTGTCGTCCACATCTGTCAATGTGATTGTATTATCAATTACGATGGCACCATCACCTTCGGTATAGCTTAATGTACCACTCAGATCTGACAGAACAGGGCCATCATTGGTACCTATTACACGTACCGTTATGGTTGCACTATCCGTAGCTGACCCATCTGTGATGGTGTAATTTAAAGTCACATCACTGGTCTCGCCAGCACGCAGTGCATCAAGCTCGCTATTCGGTGTAAAGACCACATTGCCTGACCCATTCAGTTCAACAGTGCCGATCACTACACCATTCTCATCCGTTGCAGTAGAATCAACACTCTGAATAGTGATTGAGCTGCTATCCACATCACTATCATTGGACAACAGGGTACTACCTTGAATAGTCAGTACTGAATCTTCATCCGTAGAGAAGCCACTACTGGATTGAACAAACGGATTACCGGATGAATCAAATCGGACACCGGTAATACCATCACCTGATTCATAGGTAACCACATAGCCTCCATCTCCCATAACGACCACTGCAGGCTCACTCTGCTCTCCAGCAGTCACTGTATTGACAACAGAGGCCACACTAGAAGGAGCACCCACAGCATCATAGGTACGGGTATAGATCTCACCATCATCCTGCCAAAGCACCACAAACCCATCTCCCAGAGCAGTAACAACTGGGTTACTACCCGAAGATGCAATTTCTATCTCACTACCAGAAAGCGAGCCATCACTCTGTACAAGCTGTGCTACAACACCCTGGCCCGTTGCTGCAGACTCCCAGGTGATAACTGCATTTCCATTACTCAATGCTGTTACCTCAGGGTCTGTCTGGTCACTGGAAGTTGTCTGATTGACCGCAATCTCACTTCCAGCCTTGGAGAGTCCATCAGAAGTTAATTCAAGACGCTGTGCATAAACACCATACCCACTTCCATCCTGGTTTTCAGATTGCCAGGTCATTAATGCCGTACCGTCTCCCAGGAATGTAATATCTGTATCGATTTGATCCCCTTGGGTAAAGGTATTCACAACCAGATCACTACCTAATTCATTTCCTGCAGCATCAAAACGCTGTACAACAACCCCAAAACCACTACCATCATGGGTATCCGAGTAGAGTGGATTATCTACATCACCTTGATCTGTATTATCCAGTTGGGCTGAAGCTGACCAAGAGACAATAAACCCACCATCTGGCAGTGCAACAATTGGATCATATTCAGCACGGGCAATGGTGAACTCCTCTTTGACTGTATTACCATCCTCATCAAAGATCTTGCCACGAATATAACGCGAACCATTATCCCAGTTATCTTGGCTAATATAGTGGTCATCGGACTGCCAAGTAACTAGAAAGTTTCCGTTTTCCAGTCCAACCACATTTACATCATGCTGACTTCTACCACCATCCTGGCTGGTGCTGCTGATCAATTCATTAATTCGAATTGCATCGCCATCCTCATTACCATTCACATCATAGCGCTGCAGAAACACGTCATGATTGGTGCGGGTTGCCCATATAGTTTCACCAGAATCTGAAACATCTCCATCATCGTTCAGATCTTGGGTTTCTGCACCAGAATAGGAAGAACCACTCTCTTCAGTCCAGGCAACTACATAACCACCATTACTGAGGGCTGCAACATCAGGCACAGATTGCTCTTGCCCCGATGCAAATGAAGCAACTGTAAATTCGCCCTGCGCATGTGACGCCAGACCATCATCTACTGCTATTGGACTATCATTAGTTCCACTAATTGTAATGGTTGCAGTTTCAGTTGATGATTCTGCTCCACTATCATCCATTGCCGTATAGGTAAATATTGCAGTCGCATTATTCCCTGCAGGTAGTGCATCCAGATCAAAGCCGGAGACTGAATAACTACCATCTGCATTTACAGTTAAGCTGACATCCTGAGTTTGAGAACTTCCAGACTTATCCTGATAACTCAGAGTAACGGTTATTGCTTGCCCAACATTAGCTGCTGAACCATTGATTTGGCCAATCGTAAAGGTAGTATCACCATCATCCGCATCACTCACTTGACTCAACAAGTTACTTTCACCCGCTGTGGCTGAAATCCCACTCTCCAGTTGATCTTCAGTTGCACTTACGGACCCTGAAGTTAACACAGGAATATCATTGGTTCCGGTCAGGTTCACGGTCACCTGCTGGGTCACTATCTCTCCATCCGCCGTTTCCGCTGTCACGGTGAAGCTCTCGCTCGCACTCTCTCCTGCATTCAGACT
>DUYW01000008.1 GCA_013349825.1 Gammaproteobacteria bacterium
CAAGGTGAGACGTATTACGTCGAGAGAGACACCCTGGGGTGCGCCTTGATCTTGGACACTATGGACGTAATTCAAATTACCCAGACTTGTTCAGAGGTTCCCTAATTACTATGGTGGTTGTAATGGACAGTAGTGCTTTCAATATGTTAAAAAAACATGTGAAGTAATGGGTTATGATTTATACTTGAGAGAACTTTATCCTATGTATAGTAACAGTTGTTAGATTCAGTGCTGTTTTAGAAAGAACCAAGGTTGATGAGCGACTCAAAGTTATATTCACCGCGTGTAATGATTGCAGATGATGAGCAGACTATGCGTACTCTGCTGGGTGATCTGTTGCGTTGGGAGGGCTGTGAAGTAGTTGCCAAGGCCGCGGATGGTTTAGAGGCTTACGACCTTTTTAAGACAAAAAAACCTGAGATTATTTTTCTCGATATCAATATGCCTCAAGAAGACGGCATTGGGGCGCTGAAGAAGATCCGTGCGGATGATCCAAAGGTGTTTATCTGTATGGTGAGTGCAGATGCCTATCCAGAGACCGTGAAAGAGGCGGTTGCGCAGGGGGTTTCAGGTTTTATTGTGAAGCCTCTGAGTCAGACACGTGTCCATGATGTGGTGACGAATTTTCTGAATAAGCGTAACAATAGTTAAATTTCACTATTTCAGGTTTTTTTTAATTTTCTCATCTTCTCTCTCAACGCATAGAATTGATTGCGATTTCTCGCTTTTTATGGATAATTGGTCCGCTAATTGAGCTCAGTTCTAGAGCGGCAGTAGCCATGTGTTTTACTTACCAGGTGAGGGGCAGTGTTTAAAAGCGTTTTGGTGTTGATTTTTATCCTTCTGTTGTTGATTTTTTCATCACAGAATATGGAGCATGCGGCGATTCATGTGGTTACAGGGAGGCCTCTCCAGGTACCGTTGATCCTGATTATTGCAGGTGCTTTTGTGGCTGGGTATGCAACCGCGCTCTTCACTTTTATCATGAAAGAGTCGAAACGCAGGAATAAGAATAGAGATATTGTTGTGAGAGGGCCTGACCGTTTTTGAGTCAATCAGCGGTGGGGTATGTTTTACGATCAGAATTAGAGTTAAGTGTCTGTTTTGATATAGGTTGAAACAGTTTGGAGTAGAAGGGGAAGCATGAGATATTCAAAGTGTATCAGCTGCGCAAGCTATGTAGGCTGGGTTGGACTGGGAACAAACCTGGTCTTGATGATCCTTAAAGGATTTGTCGGTTTTGTTTCAGGCTCACAGGCTTTGGTTGCGGATGCAATGTATTCAGCCAAAGATGTCGTCACCTCTCTGTTGGTAATAGTGGGGCTGAAGGTCTCGGGCAGGCCTCTGGACCGTGAGCACCCTTACGGTCATGGAAAGATTGAATTTATCTTGTCAATGATCATCAGTGTGGTCTTTCTTGGAGTTACTGCACTGTTGCTGATTCACGCAATTCAGGTTTTAGTCAATGGGGATGTTCATCAAGCGCCACATATTATTGCGCTGTGGACAGCGATTATCTCAATTTTGGTCAATGTGATGATGTACTTCTATTCACGTTGTGTCTCGATTGAGGTCAACAGCCCTATGGTGCGGACCCTCTCTCGCCACCACCATGCGGATGCCACCTCATCGGTTGCGGTGGCCCTGGGTATTGTGGGTGCTCATTATCTGGATATGCCCTCAATTGATACCGCTGTTGCGCTGTTTGAGACGGCTCACCTGATGTATTTAGGGAGTGAAGTGTTCCGTGAAGCCTATAAGGGGTTGATGGACGGGAGTGCGCCGCCGGAGGTACAGGAAGAGATTCGCCAACAGGCAATGAAGGTTGCGGGAGTTGAAGAGGTTGAGGAGCTGAAGAGTCGACTGGTAGGGCAAGACCTCTGGGTCGATCTGGTGATTCGCGTTGATGAAGGGATTACTGTAGATGAGGCGAGTGATATCTCGGATGACGTTTCCGATCGATTGATCAGGGTGATTCCGCATATGGGGAGTGTGCACGTCAAATTTACTGCAGAGTCTGCAGAGCAAGACGGCTCTGACGACTTCGATGGTTATTCTCCGGTTACCCTGTAATAGACCAAGGATGAGCATGGACCATCAAGCAAGATCTGGGCAGGACGTTCAAGGAAAACGGCTCTCCCACAATAATATTATCTTTTGTAAAAAAGGTTGGAGATTACCCGCGTTGCTGTTGGCGGTATTTAGTCTGCTGACCTTTCTCTGGGGTTTCTATATTCTGGAGAACTATTTGGAGGAGTTTGAGCTGGAAGAGTATGCCATCAATAGCCTTGAGCTAGGGATGGGGAGTGTGACCAGTGGTGGGATGCTGAATGTGGCTGCACAACATTCAGGGGCGCAGCGGGTAGATGTGGTTGGTCAGCAGGTGAAGCCAGCCCTAGTGCATATTCAGATGGCAAAACAGCAGCAAGGTGTTGGGCCGTTGGCATCAGGTGTGTTGGTTCATCCGGATGGTTATGTGGTTACTGCATTACATCCACTGCTCAATATAGACAAGCTGCAAGTTGGGATTCCCACGCCACAAGGGCCTCGGCACTATAAGGCAAAACTGATTCAACAGGACCCGGCCCATAATTTGGCACTGTTAAAACTGAAAACCAGAGACCGTTTTCTCTACCTTAAACTGGCGGATACCTCTCAAATTACGAGTGGTTACCCCGTCATTGCCATCGGCTTGGGGCAACAAGGCATGACGCTGAGCAGCCAGGGAAGTGTGTTGCAACGCGGTGAAGTCATACAGAGTCGGTTGGGAGCAAGTATTACACGTCTGCTCAGGACGGATGCAGTGTCTGTCAGTGGGCAGGTGGGTGGGGCGCTGGTCTCCTCCAATAATGAATTGGTAGGTATCAACCTGCCGGTTGTTACGGGGCAGGGGGTTGTGGATGGCTACGCAGTCCCTTCACACGTAATTTACCATGCATTTCAAAAAGATGTGAAGTTCACAGTGGGTACAACACTGACCCCGCCTGCAGGGATGTCAACACAGACGCAGGTGGAAGATATGCGTTTTGTCGGGCCAGGCGGCAGTTTGCAGACAGTCAATGTTGCAGCTACGCAAGGTACAAATCCAGCAACAACCAGTGCTGCACCATCAGGCATGGCAAGTGACGTTGATCATGTGGTGGAGTTTCGCCTCGGTGGGCATACCATAGAAGCGATTATGGGGCTGGGACTGCTGGGACTGTTCTCTGGCTTGGTTGGCGGCTTTATGACTATGGGTGGAGGTATTATTCTGGTTTCAGGGATGTTCCTCTTCTTTGGTTATGGTATGTTGCTGATTCGCCCAGTGGCTTTTGTGACGAACGTCTTTACCTATGGTGCTTCCTCTTGGAAAAATTGGCAGACTGGATTTATCCAGTGGGGGTTAGTCAAACAGCTGATTCCTTGGGCGTTAGTTGGCGCAGTTGTAGGTTATTTTATTGGTAGTGCAATGAATGATGAGTGGATTGGTTATCTGCTTGGGATTTTTGCCCTCATTATGGGGGGTAGAACGCTGCATGAAATCTTTAACCACCGTGAAGAGTATGAACTTGAGCTATCAGATGAGGGTGATGAGGGCGATGAAGATCAGGTCTCGGTAGTTGACCAACTGAAAGAGAATACAACGGTCCGGCATGGTTTGCTGGGTCTTCCAATGGGGTTGGTGAGTGGTCTGCTGGGTATCAGTGGTGGAGTAGTACAGGTGCCGTTATTACGTTATCTGGAGGATATCCGCTGGAAAAATGCGATAGCCAATAGCTCAATTATGGTTTTTTCGGCCTCTCTGGTTGCAGCAGTGGTCTCATTGATACATGGTACGGTAATCGGCGCTTATGACTTGATGCAGCCACTGGGGCTGGCGATGGTGTTGATTCCAACCTCATATCTGGGAGGAGTACTTGGGGCACGCTGGCTGAAGATGGTCTCTGTAGATGGTCTGAAATGGCTCTATGCAGGTCTGATGCTGGTCATTGGAATTAAGATGTTAATCTTGTCTTGATCAAGGTGGAAGGTTTGATCCGTTTAGGAATAGAAGAGTAATTATGGCAATCGAAGTACAGTTGAGTGATCTGTTGGGTCTTTATGGAAAAGCAGGAGCACGTATTCTGGGGCGGGTGAGTGATCGTTTTATTAACGGTTTTCATCAGGTGTTCAAAATTGATGATGACCTGCGTCATGACTATTTTCGTGACAAGGGGATCTCTCTTGCGCGCCGTCATCGCTACCTGCAAGCACAAAAACTACTGATTGAATTACATCAGGAGTTCCCGGATGATTTTGAGGTGAGCCTCTATTTAGGGATCTGTTACTTCAAAACAGGAAAAAATGAGAAGGCGTTACCACTGTTGGAGTCTTCGTTGAAGGAGCGCCCGGACAATCAGCGTTTACGCTCGGTATTGGTTAAG
Organism: Gammaproteobacteria bacterium; assembly: GCA_013349825.1. GTDB lineage: Bacteria > Pseudomonadota > Gammaproteobacteria > Thiopontia. The sequence goes on from DUYW01000008.1 coordinate 4,404, forward strand.
GTCTACTCTGTAACGGGCGATCAACAGAAGTTGCTAAAGCTGCTGCGTGAAAATCGAGAGGCTCGGGTGGATGATTATGACGTTAATTTACAACTAGCCATTGCACTGGATCGCGCTGGTGAGGTAGATGAGGCGATTGAGGTGTTGCAGAAGGTGTTGGAGATTGATGAAGACAGCTTAAAGGCGCACCGTTTGATTGCCGTACTCTATGAGTCTCAGGGCGAGAGTAGCAAGGCTTCAACACACCATCGTCGTGTTATTGAACTGGAGGAGGGAGAGATCAAATTATCTCCATTGATGGAAGATGAGGATGTGAGTGCTGACAAAGCACCTTCTAAAAAACCATCAATAGAGACAAAAAATGATGAAGACAGTCCTGCAGCGGAGATAAAGGAAGAGGAGGCAACTGAGCCCGTATCCGATGAGGCGCTGCTGGCAGCAAATGCGGCGCAACAAAAAAATAGCACTAAGGGCAAGGGGCAGGCACTGTAATGCCTCTGGGTTACGATGATCAGACGGGTGGGCGGCGAGAGCGGATGAATGAGTCCAAGGACCGTTTACGTGAACTCTACCATGAGGAGATTAATCCTCGTTTTCATATGCCTCATATCCCCGGAGCAAAGATTATTCTGGTGATTTCGTTGATCATCTTGACTATTTTTTCTGCGACAGTCCTCTACAAATTTAATGCCTTTATTATGATGCAGGAAGAGGTGCTGGCAAAGCGTGGGCACCTAGAAGGGGCATTCCAGCGTAGAGCCAATCTGTTTGAAAACCTGTTGAAGTTAACGTTGAATCACGCCTCATTAGAGCATGCGGTATTCTCTCATGTGGCGGATGCGCGTAAGGATATTATCAAAAAGATCAAGTTACCACCGGAGGTTGAAGCTTCGATTACCCGTAGTCTGGCCAGTGAGAAGAACCCAAATTTTGATGATTTTGGTAAAGTGATACGAGAGATGAGTCAGGGTGGAATGGAGGCCTCTCTGGGACGACTGTTAGGTTTGGCTGAGCAATACCCTGATATTAAGTCATCAGAAACCTATAAAGAGATGATGGCCTCATTGGTCCATATTGAGGATCGTATTGCAGATCGTCGTATGGCGTATCAAGAGAAGGTACGTATTTTTAATACAGAGATCTCAAACTTCCCTTGGTACATCTTGGCTGAAGTAACCCGTTTCCACCGCTTTGACTACTTTGTGGCAGAGGAATTTGCGCATCGTCGACCAGAGATACACCGTAATGTATTTGAGCAGTTACTACCCTTTAGTATGGATGGGACTAGAAAACCTGATGAGAAATCTGCTGCAGATTCACATCAGAGTGCTGAAGGAGAGAAAGAGTGAATCCATTGTGGGTTGTGGTTGGGCGTATCGGAACTCTGCTAGGAGTTACGATCAGTCTGAAGAACTTGCGAGAGATCCAGTTGAGAGAGCGAAATGAGATTCAGCCTCACCGAATCTATAATACTCGCGAGGCAGCACTCCTTCTTGGGGTGGAACGGATCGAGGTGGTGGCGAAGTTAACGAAGGGGCAGATTAAAGGGCGCATGGTAAATGGTAATTATCGTATTCCGGGTAGCAATCTGCTTCGATATCTGGAAAGTGAAGAGATAGCCTGAAAGGGTTAGCTCCATAGAGACATATAAATTCAGTGAAAGGTTCAGCATAGATTATGAAATTTGAACATTGTAAAGGTTGTCGTGACGAGGTGGTCTGGTGGGCCTTTCTGGTAAATATTGGGCAGATGATCTATAAAGGGTTGTTGGGTACCATGACCGGCAGCGCAGCACTGGTCGCGGATGCGATGCACTCAGGGGCAGATGTTGTTGCGAGTGGAGTGACCATGGCAAGCTTGAAGCTCTCTAACCGCCCTGCTGATGAGAAGCATCCGTATGGTTATGGCAATATTCAGTTTATCTCCTCTTCTATTGTTGGCCTCATCCTGATTTTTGGTGCAATCTATCTGATCTATGAGTCTGTTTCGGGGATCATTGCTGGGGATATCTCTGAGCCCAATCCAATGGCTCTGCTGGGTGCGCTGATTTCAGCGTTGACCAATGAAATTATGTACCGCTACCAGAGCTGTGTAGGGACAGAAAACAAGAGCCCTGCCATCATGGCCAATGCCTGGGATAACCGCTCGGATGCGCTCTCCTCAGTAGGTGTTTTGGTCGGTATTGGTATTGCGGTGATGGGGTTCCCGATTGCTGATAATATTGCTGCGGTGGTGGTTGGATTCATGGTCATCCATATTGGTATTGAATTGAACCAGGAAGCAATCTCTGGGTTGATGGATTCAACACTCGATATCGATGATTTGAAACAGGTTTATGATCTCTCCCAGGAGATTGAAGGGGTGATTGGGGTCGTCTATCTAAGAGGGCGTCATGTGGGCGAAGAGATGCATGTGGATATGAATCTCCACGTTGATAAGGGGTTGAGCGTCAAAGAGGGTGATCAGATTGTTCGCTGGGTTAAAGAGAAGATCAGCTATGAAATGGAACACATTCATGATATTCGTGTCACATTGACGCCCGCGCAGGTGGTCAAGGGAGGACGCACGGGTCGTAAAAGCAGTGGTACCGGTCATGGTGGGGACATTCCGGTGGTAACCATCAACTAAATCAATACGGTGCAGCCAGGAGATCACCATGGGTAAACTCTTCTCACAACTCAAGCCAGAGGTGTGGGTGATGCTGGGTGGTGGAGTACTCTTTACCAGTATCATCCTTGTTGCAATGGTTCCTGGTGATTTGGATGTTGATGTAGCAACGGCGAGAAGTGGTCCTGCTCAAAATCAGGCTCACCTCCATAGACAGGTGCAGACAGGAGCCGCAGTTAAAGCTAAAACAGACAGTGGAATAGCTCCAGTTAATGCACCGCTCAATCAACCCGGAATGGCAGCAGTTCAATGGACGCAGCCCGCACAAGCTCAGACGGTCCGGCAACTGCAGCCCTTTAAAATGGCCACGACAGAACCCTATCAGGGGACCGTTTCGCAGATTATAAATCGCGACCCTGGAGGTTGGGGGCAGATCCACTTGATGCTACAGCGTGGTGGTCAGCGTCAGGAGGTTTCTCTAGCGCCGGAGTGGTATCTCTCTTTTCAGGGGTGTAAGTTTTCAAACGGACAACGTGTTGAGGGGAAGGGATTCCGTTTTGACAAGGTGCGCCCTGATTCTCTGATCTATGCGCGTCACGTTACGGTCAATGGTGTTCGTTGTCGCCTCCGTTCTATAGAGGGTTTGGCGCTTTGGGGCGATCAGCTCCGTTAACTGTTCGAGTACTAGAGATTCTTTGTGAAGAGAATGGATCGTCTGCTTGCTAAGGCTAGATCGGCATTAACGCCTGCGGTGTGGATCTTTGTGGTGCTGGTGCTCATCGGCACTGGTTTCTTTTGGAAACAGATGATGCAGGATCCTTCACAGCATGCAGCGACCAATGGCTTGATGGGGCGTTTGCCAAAACCAACAGAACCTTCACTAATGGACCCTGTGTTCGATTTGATCTCGCCGCAAGAGGAATTTCGTCCGATGCGTGTCACTCATATACCTGCTATTAAGTTGGGGGTAAAAATGCCTCACCCCTATGTGGGGGTTTGTATCAACTGTCATTTGATAGAGGGTGGGGCAATGGCGGGGGCGCAGGATAAAACTCCCATCGGTGCACTCTACGAAGCCATCAGTAAGAATGTAGTGAAGCTTGGTCCTCCTATTAAGGCCACTTCGAAGCGTCCACACCCCGCAGCAGGGCGCTGCATCAAATGCCATGATCTGATTGTAATGCAGCCTGTTGAAAAGGGGTTTTTCCGCTGGAAATAGTTCTTATTTGCAATTGGAGGGCTGGTTCATTGTAAAGCTGCGCTCGTTAGATGATTTGCAGGGGTTGCTGCATTTAGTTGTTGATAATTTAGTTGATTTTTAAGGTGTTTTTGGTGGTAAAGAAGAGACTTCCCTGATACCATTTCAGAAGTAATTAGACGGGGAACCTTAATCAGCAGGGGAAGATGATGGCAGAACAGATTTTAATGGCACAGGTAGATACAGCTAATCAAGTTTCACAGCTACTGGCTGCATCTGGAAGTAAAACTTTCACGGTTGGTAAAGTGAGTGCTGTAGCAGGCAATGCAGGGAGCATGATCACGTTGACACCAAGTACCGGGGGGAGTGCCGTTGCTGTCAAGCTGGAAGGTGCTCGCCAGATGGCGGATATCTCATCACTGGTGGGGAAAACGGTTGCAGTCAGCAAGCCCTCTATGATGGCAGGTGTTGGCGTGGGTAATAATTGGTTAATGTTGCAGCCGGTTAAAGCGGGTGCAGCAAAAGTAGCGGCCTCCTCAGCGACCATGCTGAAGCTTGAAGGTGCACGCCAAGGGATGCAGGCAGCATCATTGACAGGACAAAAATTTACGGTTGCTCAACCGATGATGGCTGGAAAAACGGGGGCCTCTACGCTCTTTCTGCAACCAGCCAATGGGGGTGATCTGGTTGCATTAAAAATGGCCAATGCATCACCTGCGATCTCAGGAATGGTTGGTAAAACGGTTACAGTTGGACAGGCCCCGATGGTTGCGGGTGGTCAGCAGGGTGCCTGGATTGCTTTAAAACCAGCGGCAGGAGCTACAGCAAGCAAGGTGACAGGTGGGGCTGCTGCTGCCAAAGTGGCTGCACCGGCAGCAGTTAAGGCTAAAAGTGTTGCTATGGTAGCGCCACTGGCTAAAGCACAGACTGTAGCCATGACCTCAACAGTACCTGCTGCTAAAGCGATGTTGGCAAAAGCTGTAGGCGGTGGTGGTGTTACTGCAATGGCTGGAATGGGAATGGTCACACTACCACCGGGTGTTGAAGTCGAAGGCATGCGTGGTCTGGCGGCAAAAGCTGGAGCCGGAGTTAAGGGGGCAGGTGCCAAGGCGGTAGAGATGGAAGGCATGCGAAATGGAGTAATGGCAAAAGGTGCAGCTACAAAAGTAGCGGCAGGTAAGGCCGCTTGTCCGACAGCTACGGCAGGGTTTCAGGCTGGCGGGAAGGTTGCGGCAACAACAAAGGCGGCAACAGTGGTGAAAGCAACTCCTGTAGTCGGTGTTGGTGGTGCCAAAATGGTCAATGTGGCTGCAGTTAGCGCGAAAGGTGGCTCTGCTGCGGGAGGGGGGATGACTGCTGTTAAGGGGGCTGGTTTTGGTGGTGCAATGGGGCTGGGTGTTGGTATTTGGGGTACAGTCTTGATCGGTACGTTGGGTGCAGCCGCTGCCTATGGTTACTACCGTAGTCGTCAGATTGAGGCTGAATTATCGGGTGAAGAACAGAATCATGCTGTCACTACTGCGACAGCCGAAAGTTAATTAAGAACGTTAATTTATATTGTTAGCCAATCAATTTTTAGAAGGGGATCGAGATGGTAGAGGCTGTATTGCAGAGCAAGGGGAGTATGAGGTCAAAAATTCTGGCAATGATGAGTTATCTGGGGATTTTAGTATTTGTACCATTGATCATGAATCGGGATGACCAGTATGTCTACTTCCATGCTCGCCAGGGGCTGGTGATCTGGATTATGGGGATATTGGCGATCTTTACACTCTACCTTCCAGGTATCGGAAAGTTCTTCTTTAGCTCCATGGCAACACTTGTATTGCTCTTCTCCTTGGCTGGTATCGTCTCTGTACTCTTTTATAAAGCGTGGCGTTTACCGTTAATTTATACCTTGTCGACGCGATTCTGATCAACCTAGGAAGATCTCTGGTATTCTGTACGGCCCACTGATGTGGGTCGTTTTTCGTAATCGTTCATTGTGAGTAGGGTCATCCATGCAGCAAAAACTTGAGGGGTATCATAGAAATACACTCTATTTGCTCTCTGCTATCTGTATGATTTTTATGACCATGGTGTTGGCAATCCAACCCATTTTCTTGCGTACTGTGCTGGATGTTAGTGCCGATGACGCGGGGATGATCAATGCGACTGTGCAGACAGTCACAGAAGTTTTCGATCTGTTGTTTGTAGGCTATCTGGGGTATCTCTCAGACCGTTTTGGTCGTGTTCCAGTGGTTATTTATGGCTTTCTTGTTGCAGCATTGGGTGCTCTGATTATCCCCTCCAGTCTCGAAATTGGACTCTGGTTGGGGATGAGTGGACTTACTATCTTCTATCTAATGCGCATTATTATGTCTCTGGGCACGGCTGCAGTCTGGCCTCAGCTTGCAGCACTTGCCGGGGATTTCTCAGACCAGAAGGGGCGAGCATCGATGATGGCAAATGCCGCATTTATGATGTCCTTCGGGGCGACACTGGTGTATGCAGTGATTATGCAGATTCCACAACACGCTGGTCTGATGGCAACGATGTATCTGGTTGTAGCGGTTGCATTATTGGGGGCCTGGTTCGCGCAGCGTTCATTGATTGATGTAGCGGTACGCCTAGATGAGCCAGAGATTCCATGGAGGAAAGTTGCAGCTCTACTAAAGAATGATCTCCGGTTACGGCTCACGTTTGCTTCAGCCTTCTCTTCTCGCAATGATATGGTTTTAATCGGTCTCTTTTTAATGCTTTGGTTTGTCTATTTTGCGGACATACACGGCTTGACTCAGGAGGAGGCGGTTGCTCAGGGAGGGCTACTTATTGGGTCAATCGGGGCGGTTATTCTGATCACAATCCCGATCTGGGGCTGGTTTATTCAGCAGTACGGACGACTACCGGCTATTGTGCTGAGCATGTTTCTATCGGGAGCAGGGTTTGCCTCAATGTGGTTTGTGGTCAACCCGTTTCAATGGGAGATCTATATCCCTGCATTGTTGATTGCGGCTGGCCAGGCGGGCACATTGCTCTCCCCACAGGTGCTGACCATTGATCTGGCACCCGAGGAGATGAGAGGGTCTGTGCTGGGTGCATTCAATACCGTAGGTGGAATCGGGATGATTCTATTTGTACAGATTGGCGGCATTCTGTTTGATTATTTAGGCCCTTATGCACCATTTGTCTTTACTGGAATCGGAAATCTGGCTATCATGCTATACGCTTTTTGGGTGCTGCAAAATTGTGAGGAGCCTGTCCCGCCAGGTCGAGAGGATCCAGCAGTGGAGTATGATTTCTAATGTTACTCCCATCGCTCAGCCATGAGAAAGACAGAATTAAAATAGATGGAAGGAATCTTTAAGATGCCAAGTATTATTGTTGGGTTGTTAGCTTTTGCCATGGGACTGTGGGGACTTTCCGTTTGGTGGTATTCAGTTGAAGAGCTGTTAAGAGGTATGGTGCCTCTGTTGTTGCTACTGTTTGGCGTGGTTGCATTAATGGCTGGAGTGAGCCGGGTTGTGGAAATCTCTAATGATGAGAAGAGTGATGAAGAGCTGATAGATCTTGATGATGAAGCAGTTAGTGATGAGCCGGCAGAAAAGCCAATAGCTCCTGTTAAGCGAGCCGTTAAAAAGAAGCGTGTGGTTAATAAGCGTGTGGTTAAGAAGACCGCAGAAGCAGGCAAGCAGGAGAAGGAGAGCGAATGATCAAGTCGCTACTAAATCCACAAATTACTTGTGGAAGAGATCTACGTAAATACCTCTTTGTAGTGGGCGGAGTAGCAGCCACTATTTTGGCTTCTGTTTATACCTATGAATACCAATATTTACCTTATCAGGCAGAGAAACAGCTTCATACATCGGCACCAATCAACCAGTTGACTCCGGCAAATGCTGCGCAAGGCAATACGGTAGCAATGATGCAACCGGTGGCTGCACCGCCTGCACCACCTATTCGTGCCAATGCGCCAACGCCGGGCAACCACAAGCGTGATGGGCGGAATAAGGTTCCCTGTGCACAGTGCCACAAGATTGTTGGTGGGCAAGGGGTTGCATTTATGCAACCGATGGCGGGGAACAATGGCATGGGGTTGAATGTCAATGCCAATGAGGATGCCCCACCCAGTTTTCGTGGGGTAGCGATGGCTCTGCGACCCAGTGTAGTAAACATTAACGCAACTACCACAACGGTTAATATGAATGCCGGACAACAAGATGGACAGCTTCACTTTGCAAATCCATCTTCAGGTGTCTCAACAGAGAGTATTGGTTCGGGTATTGTGGCGAGTAGCAATGGGCTTATTTTAACCAACTATCACGTTATCAAAGGTGCAACCGGTATTCATGTCACCGTATTTACCGGTATGGGGACCAAACGCCATGTTGCCTCAGTGGTCAAGGTAGATGAGACATTGGATCTTGCTTTGTTGCGTATTGAGCCGGATCAGCTGCTGACGGTCGCCCCGTTAGGGGATAGTGATCGGGTAGATATTGCACAGTCCGTATTGGCAATGGGAAGCCCCTTTGGTCTGGACCAGACGGTGAGCCGGGGTATTATTTCAGCGCGTCGTAAATCGATGGTGATAGACAATTTGACGCACGCAGAGTTGATACAGACCGATGCAGCTATCAATCAAGGCAATTCAGGTGGCCCCCTGATTAACCGCAATGGCATGGTGATTGGCGTTAATACAGCGATCTATACCCCTACGGGAGCATTCTCCGGTGTTGGTTTCGCGGTGCCAATCAATAAGGCAAAGACCTTCATGCAAGATGAACTCAATACAGGGCAACAAGGACAACCGGTGGCTTGGGGTGGTGGTATGAATGGTATGGGGTTGAATGTGGCTGCAGGACAGTCAGGGCCGCCGATTCGTGTCGGTGCTGCTGCACCCAATAGCCATAATGATGGCCGTAACAAAATGGGCTGTAAAATGTGCCACCAGATTCGGGGCGGTAATGGTGCTGTAGCGGGGGGTAATGTTGCATTCAATGGAATGGCGATGAATGTAGTTACTCCGGGAGTGCCTCCTGTGATTCTGGCGAAGGCAGCCCCTCCAGGTTCACACCAAGCAGATGGCCGTGCCTCAATGATCTGCAGTAGTTGTCATCAGATTCAGGGAACGGTTCAGGGTAACGTAGTGGCCTTGGCGACCCCGGGTGGAAACAGTGGCATTGGGCTACCTCAAATTCTAACCAACCCCATGATGGGATTGAATGTTGCGGGTGGTGCAAAAAATGTGGTTGAAGGGGCTGAATTGGCACCTATTAACCCTCTGTTGGCAGATGAGCTGAACCTTCAGGTTACCGATGGCGCATTTGTCTCCACTGTTTATCCCAATAGTGGTGCAGACCGGGCCGGGGTCATGGCTGGAGATATTATTTTTAAACTGGATGGTCGCTGGGTATTGACGCCCAAGCAGTTGACACAACGTGTTGCGTCATCGCAGGTTGGAGACAGTTTGCGGCTGGGGATTTATCGTGGGGGAGAACGTATGAATCTCTACCTGGTGGTGACTGGACAGCAGATAGGCACAGTTGTAAATACTCCATCTAACTCCATGAGCAGTATGGTTGGCGCGGCTAATAATGGCGTAGGGCTGGTGAATGAGATTCGCTGGCTGGGGATGGAGTTGAAACCGATTGGCCCGGACGTGGTTGCTAAAAAACCGATGTTACAAGGCAAGCAGGGCAGTCTGGTGAAGGATGTTAAAATTGCAACCGTTGCCCAGAGTAGCGGTGTAATGAAGGGAGATGTAGTACTGAAAATTAATAGCCTCTCTGTTGCAACACCCGGACAGCTGGATATGGCGGTTGCACAGGCCAACATGCGCAGTGGAATCTTGTTGCTTGTAGAGCGTAACGGGATGAAGCGGTATGTCACGCTCCAATAATAATTAACCAGATTGAGTGTTGGGAGAGAGGAATGGCAGCGGCCAAAAAGAGAGCAGGGAGTAAGGCAGTTGTGAAAAAAACAGCAGTCAGAAAGAGCATACCCCCAAAAAGCACGGCTAAAAAGAAGGCTGTAAAGAAGAAAGCTGTTCAGAAAAAAGTAGTTAAAAAAGCAGCAGTTAAAAAGGTAGCAGTTAAAAAGGTAGCAGTTAAAAAGGTAGCAGTTAAAAAGGCAGTAGCGAAAAAAACGGCGGCTAAGAAAAAAGTTGTGAGCAAGCGTGCTCCCAGCAAAACAACAACCAGTAAACAGAGAGGTGGTGAGGTGGTGAAAAGTTCGGTAACCTCAACAAAGAGTTTGAAATCCAGTTCAGTTCAGGCATCAATCCCTCCCGGTTTTGCAGGAACACCTGTGCCTCAGAAAGAGAGGCCACCGGTTGTTCCGGTAGGTGTTGCAGAGAGAAAGAGTGGGTCAGTGGTTGAGTCTCAGTCAGTCTGGAATCACCTTGAAACCGTTGCAGAGAAGGTAAAGCAGCCGCCTGTAGAAGAGAATCAGCAGCATTCGAAGCCTCGTACCTTGATTGAAGAGGTTGCGATGAAGCAAGAGCGGGAGGAAACGGTCTTTAAACTTCGAAAGGCACACCCAAAAGAGGAGGTGGTGGTTGAAGAAACTCACCTTCCGGGAGCGAAACTGAGTAATGCTCATGTAGAGATTCCAGCGTATCTCTCTATCTGGTCTGGGCAAGAGACACAGAATAATGAAAATAGCAATGAGCATATTCAGCAGGCAGTTGAGTTCGATGCTGCAGAGATGGAGGCAGAGCGCTCTACCCCTCGGTCAGTCCGACAGCCTGTGATGGGGGCCTCAATGGAGTCTACTGCATCCTACTCACTGCTTGAGCCTCATAGCTCAATGTTGGCCGCTGTACATACAGTGGCTTCACACTCTGTGGAGAGTAATAATGCGGAAGTTGAGACCATTGAACCTCCTTCAGTTGAATCTCAAAGTCCAGCATCACAATATGATACCTCCTCAGATAACGCTTCCCCAGAGGTGATGATAGCTGGAGCGGGATATGAAAATACAAATAGCGAAAGCAAAGTGAGTCAGTCTGAACAAAAAATAGAGGCAACAGATCGTGAGGAGGTGCCGCCAATGGCTTCAATAGCAAGTAATGAGCAACAACAGGATGATCAGAGTGAAGCTGAAATAGCCGTTTCGGCTGAAGAAGTTCAGGAGGCCGATGATCCACATTTTGATGCTGCGCTGGATAAAATTGCAGGTACCCGCAGTGAAAGTTCTCAGTCCGTACAGCGTCGTGAGGCGATTCGCCACTTTACGGAAGGTGTTGTGAAAAAACGGACACAGCGCCGCAACCAGGTGAGCAGTACTGCGCCTGGTTTAACTCAGGATAGCGTTTTGTCAAAAACATCTACTCAACCCGAAGAGAGCAATGTTGCTGTAGAAGGGGTCGGAGAGGGGGTCTACAATCTTCTGAGCAATGGTGTTAAAGGTGTACTGAATATTGGCCGATACAGTGCCATGGGTTTGAAATACGGCATTCAGGATAGCAAAGCTGCAATTGGTAAAATCACCTCAAAAGAGTAGGAATTTTTGTATAATCACGGCTCATACAGAGAATAAGCTTTAATAATTATCAGGTTTTAATAATTAGTGGGTCGTAACCACAACAACAAAAAAGGTAGGAAAGGATGGAGAGTAAAGGAAAAGATCTATTAATTGGAATTGATTTAGGGACTTCAAGAACCTCAATTATGACTGATCGTGGCATGAAGACCATGATTGACTCAGTGGTCGGTTATCCAAAGGATCTGATTGGTGTCAAGCTTTTGGGGGCAACCCATGTCGTCGGTAGTGAAGCTCTGGAGCGTCATTACCTGAACCACTATTTTCCTCTTGAAGATGGTGTTATTAAAGAGACAGGGGACCGTGACCAGGAGGTTGCTAAAGAGTTGATACGCCATGTAGTGAGCCTTGCTGATCCTCAACCCGGTGATCGTGTTTGTGGCATCGTCGGTGTCCCTGCACGTGCTTCTGCCTTTAATAAGGATGTATTGCTTGAGTTGGCACGAGATGTAATGGATGTTGCGATGGTCATCTCTGAACCGTTTATGGTCGCTTATGGGCAAGACGTGCTACTCAATAGTATTGTTATTGATATCGGTGCCGGAACGGTTGACCTCTGTGCGCTGAAGGGGAAGGTCCCCGATGATGAAGATCAGGTAACGCTGATCAAGGCCGGTAATTTTATCGACAACCTGTTGATGGAGTCGATTCAGATGCGTTACCCCAATGTACAGATTAATCTTCGAATTGCTCGTGCCATTAAGGAGCAGTACGCTTTTGTAGGTAAGGCAGAGGAGGCAGTGATGGTGACCATGCGTGAGAATGGTAAACCAGTTACCGTTGATGTTACTGAAGAGTTAGAGCTGGCCTGTAATGCTGTTATTCCGGATATCGTAGAGCAGATTGAACACCTGGTAACCGGCTTTGATCCTGAAGACCAAGAGACTGTGCTGGCTAATATTATCGTGGCGGGTGGTGGTTCCAGAATTCGTAACCTCAACAAGGTGATCAGTGAATCTCTGACTGAGTACGGTACAGTTGTAGTGAACTGTGTAGAGGGTGCAGATTATGCCGGCTGTCTGGGGGGACTCAAGCTTGCGAGTGATTTACCTCCTGATTATTGGGATCATGTGGGTGAGATGGTAACTGCATAGTTTAACCATACAAAAAGCGCCCCGGGTCTGAGTTAATCTTCCGGGGCGTTTTCTATTTTCAATACGCGAGTCTATACTGTATGCATTAGGGGGCGTGTCTGGAGATTTCATCATTGCGCATCTTCAACACCTCAATTGCATTGTTAATGCCAAAATATTTCAAAATCAGCCAAAGAATTAACGGAATTATAAGGTAGCGGTACTTCATTGTGAGCGACGTTGGGTGCGGATTGTTGTTAAAAATAATGGGTAACTATTATCACCCAAGGGCGTTGCTTCACTTCAGAGGTTAGGAAAAAGATTAAAGAATTGGATAGTAGCTGTTCAGACTGCACCTGAAATTTACCACCTCAAGGCAAAAAATGTGAGTTTATCCTTAGATGACTGCGAGCATAGCTCGCAGTGTTACATGTGTAAATGACCATTTTTGAACGCCAAAATGGTGGGTTTCAGGAGTGAGATAAATAGTTACAATAATTGTAGCATAATGGACCTGTACAACCCTCTTTACATTCTCTATATCCTCAATGGCTTGGCCGGTCTGCTGCTAGGTGGTTTTCTCTATCGAGAGTTCCAGGATGGTTTTATGGTGCTTTTCAGGGAACAGGTCTACTCACTGAAGTGGGTGATGGTAATTCTGTTACTCTCGACTACGCTGGGGAACCTGGTCTGGCTTTTGAAAGTGAGAAATTTGCAGCAAGATTTACCTCTTTTACTGTTGATGTTCTCTGGAGTGGTTGCCCCTTTTCTCTGGAGAGGAGTGGTGGTTGTCGTCCGTTTTCTGTTGGTTGATGTCTTGATGGGTTTTTTGGGGGAGGTTTCTGACTCCTTTGCAGATCTGCGTAAAGATCTGAATGGTTGGATAGAAAATCGAAAAATTGAGGCCATTCATCACCATGAAGATGCGATGGAGAAGATTCGACAGGTGCGTTTGCAGTGGTCTAAGCGGAAAATCAGCCGTACTGATGCCGTTAAGAAAATAGATCGCTTGAAGCGGGAACAAAGTGGTAAAAAAAATCCACCACAAGAGCAGAAGAGAAAAGTTAAGACTAAAGTAAGAGTGCGTAAAAAGGGTCCTCCAAGAAAGAGGGGGGCGAAGCCAGAACAGCAGAAGATGCCGGAGTTGATGTCAGGATTTGTGGATAAGGTTATTAGGCGCAATGATGACAAAAAATAGTTTCTATAGCCCGAGTGTTTTGCTATGTTAATGGCTGCTTCAGAGGTTAGCTGAAGAGATTTGAATTAATTTATGATGAAAAACAGAAGGAGCTGTGAAAATGCAACATAACTGTCTGCTATGTAAATACGTCTATGATGAAGAGAAAGGTGATCCAGATCATGGGCTGGCGCCCGGGACCTCTTGGGACGACATCCCTGATGATTGGGTCTGTCCCGATTGTGGTGCTACCAAGATGGATTTTGAGCCAGTTTAGGGGGGGCGCTTGCAGGGTGTGAGCTACTCTTTTTGACAACTCAAAATGAAAGCTGTTTACAGAGTTTTGCGGAAAGAGTAGCATCTGGTTTTGTCTGATTGAGAGCGTGATTGCTGTCTATTGCAATATAAGAATATAGTTATAAAGTGTTTTTCAAGGAATGAGTAAAATGCCAACGGTATTGATAGCAGATGATGAGAAACCGATGAGAATGTTTCTTGCAGGTCTTTTGCAGCAAGAAGATTGTAAAGTAGTCGGTATGGGCGCGGACGGTCATGAGGCGTGGAAACTCTTCGAGCAGCATAGGCCAGATATCACTCTACTGGATATTAATATGCCTAAAATGAATGGCCTCGATACCTTACGAAAAATTCGTGAAATTGATCAGGATGCATTTGTCTGCATGATCAGTGCGGACACCTTTCCTGAAGTGATTCGGGAAGTGGCCTCGCTAGGTGTAGGCGGGTTTATCGTAAAACCGCTTACCCACAATAAACTACATCCGATTTTTCAGAAGTACGAAAGAATGCATGGGTAGCCTGAGCTAGAGGCTATTCCCAATATAGCTATTTTCGGTTGTAGCTGTAGGGGGCAGATTGTTTCTGTTCAGAAAGCTCAGAGTGAAGGCTGTAGAGTTTTTGTAAAATCTCATCAACCTCCTTCTCGCGACCACTATCCTGTAGGGTATTGTTGGCTGGTTTTTGCAGAGGTACCGGAACCACTGGTGCAACTATGGTGCTGGCGGCTGTGCTGGGCACGGCAGCTGTAACGGTAGGGTGTGAGGGTGCGGAGGGTATTGCCTGAACAATTTTCTCTTCTAACCGTTTCTCCAGTTCAGCAATACGTTTTTTCAGATCTTGCTCCATCAGTGAAAATGTCTGCATTTGAGTGTCATTCGCCTGAATCTTCTCCCGCTCACTGCTGAGAGCTGATTGAGTCTGGTTAAGGTTGCTCTCCAGAGTGCTCTGCTGCTGTTGTAACCGACTTAGACTCTGCTCCATCAATGCAAGTTCCTGCTCTCGCCTTAGCCGTTTCTCCTGTTCATCCAGAAGCTGCTGGGTTAATGATTGAGTGAGTGCTGAGTCCATTACGCTGTTTGTCACAGGAGGAGGGGGCTGGGTCGCGATGTTGGGCCAACCAAATAGATAGAGTGCGCCAGCAGCGGCCACAAATAGCAGCAGATTTAGTGTGATCAATAATTTATGTGTAGAGTAGATAGACTGTTGCGCGCGCCCCTGTTGTGCTTCATGAATGGCACTTCGAGTGGCTTCATGGGCAAACTCCATCGCCTCTAATGAGGCCTGTGCCGCCTCTTGAGCGGCCTCAGTTGCCAGTCGCACCTGACCGTTGCTCTTCTCTTCTTGAAAATGGTGGACTGCCTGTTGTGCTACTTTATGGCTCTCTGCTGCGCTCTCGGCAGATTGGTTCAGATAGTCGGTAGCATTTTCTGTAATGTGTTGTTGTTTTGTTGCAGTTGCCCTGCCGTAGCCTGTATGGGCAGAAGAGGAGACCGGTTCTTCTGTAGGCCGGTGGAGTTTCTGTTGCGGGGTCGGCTCTTTGTCCGGGGTATCTTGTGAAGGTGCCGGTACGGTATCCGCAGCAGGTTTTGGGTCAGTAGACTCTTGAGGCGGCGTTGATTGTATGGGAGCAAGGCTCTGATGGCGCTGCTCTTCAGCACGTTGTCTGATAAACGAGTCCAGATTAAAGGGCGTTTCAGGTTTCTCCATCAGACTATTATCCTGGATTCCTCAGTTGAACGTGCCAAAGTGTGTGCCTGTATTTACAATTTGATGCATAGCGTACCCTCACCTGATGAGTGAACAAGCTGATTATCGGATTTTTCAGTAATTGCATCAGGTTACATCTTTTTAAAGCAGTCAACTGAGATTTCTCGGGATTATGCGGCCTTAGAAGTTTTTAAGTTGCTTGCGAAGTTGTTCGGTCTGCTGTCTCAATAGCTGGGTGTGTTCAAATAGTTTACTACTGGTGAGGTTCTGTATTTCAGCATCATTATTGTTGATAGAGGATTCCATCTCTTCAAGCTCGGTCGCATGTTGCTGAGTAAATGAGTGCGCTTCCAGGGTGGACTGCCGTGCAGACTGGGCAGCAGAGAGCGCGCGTGAAGCAGCGAGGTTGGTTGCTGCGATAAACTCATTGGTTTGCTCTATCACCTGGTTAGCGACTTCAGTGCTTTTATGAGTGATCTCAGTCACTTCGCGCGCATTGATATCGGCCGCACGGGCAGCGTCTGTTGCACTTAAACTCTGAATTGAGGCAATGCGAGCCGCTTCTGCAGCAACATCAATCTGTTGTGTTATTGGAAGATTGTCTGCGGGGGGCATCTCTTGCTCCGGAGTGGGAGAAGGGTTGTCTTGGTTGGGGGGCTGAGGTGCGGTCTCAGGTGGTACCTCCTCAGAACTTGCATCAGAAGGTGCCAAGGGGTTGACCCCAAGGATCACCTCCATGAGGTCCGGTGGTGGGTTGACACCGGCACTCCATACATTATCTACCTTATTAATTGCCACAGCTAAGTTCTCTATCTCAATTACAAATCATTTGTGAGTTCAGTCGGGTCATGCCATTTTGGGAGGGTGCCACAATATTGGCATTTCCAACTGTCAGGACGGTTTGTTCAGATGAGCAGCAAGTGTTGTGCCAAAGGGTTTTTTGTGTGGACTGAAAGTTGTAACCACAAATATTCAGGAGCTCCTTTAGAGAGATTGTGATCCTTTATTTGAATAAAGAGATTTATACAATAATGGTACCTGTGATGGTAAAATTAGTGCTGATTTTTTTGTTTAAAGGCCCGCACGCTGCGGGCCGATTTTTTATGGAGATGAGACCTGATGGCGATTGAACGCACTTTTTCGATTATTAAACCGGATGCTGTAGCTAAAAATGTAATTGGTAAAATCTATTCACGTTTTGAATCTAATGGGCTGCAAATTGTTGCTTCAAGGATGTTACATCTGAGTAAAGAACAGGCTGGAGACTTCTACGCGGTACATAAAGAGCGCCCTTTTTACAATGACCTGATCGAATTCATGACATCAGGCCCAGTAATGGTTCAGGTTCTGGAAGGGGAAGGCGCGATTGCAAAAAACCGTGAAATCATGGGGGCAACCAACCCTAAAGAGGCTGCAGAAGGGACAATTCGTGCAGACTTTGCAGAGACTGTTGATGAAAATGCAGTTCATGGCTCAGATGCGCCAGAGACAGCAGCGGAAGAGATTAAGTTCTTCTTTGGTGATGATGGGGTTTGTGAACGTACCCGTTAAGCAATTGATTCGATCAGCAGGGATGGTTGGAGAAGGGGTGGGATGAAGGCTCTAAAAAAATCATTATGAGTACCAACCTGTTGGGACATAATCGTGTGCAGCTTGAGGCCTTCTTCGCTGAACAGGGGGAGAAGGCTTTTCGTGCCTCTCAGTTGATGAAATGGATTCATCAACTGGGGGTGACCGATTTTATGCAGATGACCAATCTCAGCAAAGGGCTACGTGAAAAACTGGCACAGGTTGCATCGATCGAACTGCCAGAAGTGACGGCAGACCGTCTATCGGTGGATGGTACCCGTAAATGGTTATTTACTCTGCAAGATGGTAATTCAGTAGAGACTGTTTTTATCCCTGAAGGTGAGCGAGGCACACTTTGTGTCTCTTCTCAGGTTGGCTGTACACTCAACTGTACCTTCTGCAACACTGCACAGCATGGATACAGTCGAAACCTCACCTCGGCTGAGATTATTGCCCAGGTTTGGCTGGCTGACCGCTTGCTAGGACGGGAAGGACCCGGTTCACATCAGCGAGTCATTACCAATGTGGTGATGATGGGAATGGGGGAACCACTGCTCAACTTTGAGTCGGTGGTTTCAGCGATGGAATTGATGATGGAGGACTTTGCCTATGGTCTCTCACGTCGTCGCATCACCTTGAGTACAGCCGGTGTGGTACCGATGATTGACCAACTTAAACAGCGGTGTCATGTGAGTTTGGCGGTTTCACTACATGCCACAAATGATGTGTTGCGTGATCAGATTGTACCGATTAACCAGAAATACCCATTGAAAGAGTTGATGGCGGCCTGTCGGCGCTATGTCGAGGGAGCGCCACGTGCACGTGTCACGATTGAGTATATTCTATTGGGTGGAGTCAATGACGGTGATGATGATGCCGCAGCCCTGATTCGTCTTTTGAAGACGGTCCCTTCCAAGGTTAACCTCATCCCCTATAACCCCTATCCGGGAGGGCAATACCAGCGCCCATCCAATCGTGCAATGGATCGTTTCCGATCGCACCTTATTCAGGCAGGATTGACTACGGTAACGCGCAAAACAAGGGGGGAAGATATCGAGGCTGCGTGTGGCCAGCTAGCGGGACAGTTTAAGGACCGAACACGTCGTAGCCAGAGTGTCAATGTTCAATAGTGTAATCGCTTATTCAGGTCTGGTTTGGATTGTGCTGTGGTTGAGTGCATGTACAATGCAGCAGTCACGTAGTGAGTTCGGTTTGATTGATGTGGAACGAGCCCAGGCTCAATTAGAGTTAGGGCTAGCCTATCTTGAACAGGAGCGGTTAACGTTAGCACAGCAGCATCTTCTAAAAGTGCTGGATTATGTTGATTTTCGGACTGCAGAGGGTTCGCAAGCACACTATGGCTTGGCTCTACTTCATCTGCGAAGTGGTAATGAACAGGAGTCAGAGGACCATTTTTTACAAGCACTCAATAGTGAAACCCCTTATCCTGATGCGGAAAACGGGTTGGGTGTCTTGCGTTGTCGGCAGGGAAGGGTAGATGAGGCAGCCCTGCTCTTTAAAAAAGCGATAGATAACCCGCTCTATAGTACCCCGGAAGTTGCAGAGAAGAACAGTAGAGCCTGTGCCAATCAATAATAGAAGCATTGTGGAGTGATGGATTGTGAGTGAGTCAGTTGGTCAAAAAAGTGAGTCAGTTGGAGTTGGTGGCGAGTCCGTACATGGATTATCACTAGAGGGCACACTAGGGGCGCGTCTGCGTGCAAAAAGAAAGCAACGTGATCTCAATATTGAGGATGTAGCGCACCACCTTAAACTCGATTCGACGTTGCTCAAGGCCTTTGAAGAGGATAGTGGCCCCCCACATGGTCTGCCGGAGGTTTACTATAAAGGCTTTTTGAGAAACTACGCCCGCTACCTGAAGGTGGAGATAAATGGTGCTGTGAACAGGACCGCTCGGTCTGAGTCTGTTCAGGGGCATGCGCGTTCGGATCAACCTTTCGAAAGCAGACGGGTCTTGTGGCCCTATTTTTTGCTGTTGATTGTAGCAGCTGCGTATTGGTGGCTGAAAGGTGGAGGCGTAGAGCTGTATCAATCTTCTGTGGAGCAGCCGGTGAAAACGGACTCCGGACAACAGTTGTCTCAACCAGAAAAAGCTGAGATGAAGGCTGAAGTGAAGCCAGAGACAGGGAGTGTGGATACCTCCGATGAGCGGTTGGCAGAGAGTCCAGCAGTAGTGAATGAAGTCAAGACAGAGATTGAAAAGGTGGTGCAAGAGGTGGACCAAACATCAGTAGAGCCGACTGTTGTGGAGCCTCAGTCTGGGGAGCATTCAGAACCCTTCATCAAGCCAGGAATTGCAGCGGAAACCGGGAATGTAGAGACGGTGGCACTTCGAGGTACGGTGACCATCCGTTATATTGACCGCTCCTGGACACAGGTTACAGATGGTTTGGGACGAGTATTGGTAAAACGAACATTGGACGCAGGTGCGATTGAAGATTTTGAAGGGTTGCTGCCACTGGAAATTAACTTGGGGAATGCGATTGGGGTCCGAGTACAGTTCAATGGTAAGCCTTTTGACCACCTGAACTATATTGATGACAATAATATTGCCCAATTTACTCTGGGGGGGCAGGAGTGATTCGAACCGCCTCTATTACGCGTAGAAAGTCCAGAGCGATCAAAGTGGGTGATGTTATCGTTGGGGGAGATGCTCCCATCTCTGTGCAGAGCATGACTAATACCTCAACTGCTGATGTGGCCGCTACGGTTCGACAAATCGAAGCTCTGCAACAGGTTGGGGCGGATATTGTGCGGGTATCTGTACCAGATATGGAGTCTGCAGAGGCCTTTGGTGAAATCAAGCGACAGGTGTTGGTGCCGTTGGTAGCAGACATCCATTTTGATCATAAAATTGCCTTACGCGTTGCAGAGTTGGGAGTTGATTGTCTGCGTATTAATCCAGGGAATATTGGCCGGGAAGAGCGGGTACGGGAGGTGGTTGCCTCTGCACGGGAACACGGTATCCCGATCCGTATCGGGGTCAATGCAGGCTCTCTGGAAAAAGAGATTCAGAAGAGGTACGGGGAGCCAACACCGGAGGCGATGGTGGAGTCAGCTCTTCGCCATATCGATTACCTGGATCGTCTTGACTTTCAGGATTATAAAGTGAGCCTTAAAGCGTCAGATGTATTTATGACGGTAGAGGCTTACCGCATTTTAGCCACTCAAATTGAACAACCACTCCACCTTGGGATTACAGAAGCGGGTGGTCTGCGCAGTGGTGCAGTCAAATCATCGGTTGGCTTGGGGCTGCTGCTCTCGGAAGGAATCGGAGATACCATTCGGGTCTCGTTGGCCGCAGACCCGGTAGAAGAGATCAAGGTGGGGTTTGATATTCTGAAAAGCCTTCATCTGCGCAGTAAAGGGGTCAACCTGATCGCCTGTCCCTCCTGCTCAAGACAGAATTTTGATGTAGTTGCGACGGTGAATGCGCTGGAACAGCGGCTGGAGGATATTATTGAGCCAATTGATGTGGCAGTGATTGGGTGTGTGGTCAATGGGCCGGGTGAAGCCAGGGAGGTTGCTGTAGCGGTTACCGGAGGTAGTCCCAATCTAATCTATCTTAATGGTGCTCCAGACCATAAGATCGATAATGAGCAGCTGGTGGATACACTCGAGAAGCAGGTGAGAGCACAGTTAGTCGCACGTGTGGCAGAGAAGGTGTGAGGGAGATACGATGAGTAATAAGATACAGTCAATTCGAGGAATGAATGATCTGCTTCCAGAGGAATCGGATCTCTGGCAAGCGGCTGAACAGGTGCTACGAAGTACACTCAATGGCTACGGCTATCAGGAGATTCGTATGCCGATTGTTGAGAAGACCGAACTCTTCAAACGGTCAATTGGTGAGGTGACCGATATTGTCGAGAAGGAGATGTACACCTTCGAAGATCGGAATGGCGATAGTCTCACCCTGCGTCCCGAGGGGACGGCAGGTTGTGTACGAGCAGTGATTGAGAATGGGTTGCTGCGTGGACCGGCACAGAGGCTCTGGTATACCGGCCCCATGTTTCGTCACGAACGGCCCCAGCGTGGGCGATATCGCCAGTTTCACCAGATGGGGGTTGAGGTATTTGGTTTGGAAGGCCCGGACGTAGATGCCGAGCTGATTGCAATCTCTGCGCGTATCTGGAAATTATTGGGGATTAAAGAGGTGACCCTGCAGCTTAATTCGCTTGGTTCAGCACAGTCTCGCGCACGTTATAGGACTGTTTTGGTGAACTACTTTAAGCAGCACCTGCAGCAGTTAGATGAGGATAGTCTGCGTCGTCTGGAGGGTAATCCATTGCGTATTCTGGATAGTAAAAATCCTGATATGGCTCTGTTGATCGCGCAGGCACCTACACTGGATGAATCACTGGATGATGCAGATCGAGACCATTTTGAGCAGTTGAAGCGTATGTTGGATCAGATGGATATCGCGTATGAGATCAATCCGCGACTGGTCAGAGGCCTTGACTACTATGGGCGTACCGTCTTTGAGTGGGTAACGGAGTTGCTGGGGGCTCAGGGGACGATCTGTGCCGGTGGACGTTACGATGGGCTGGTAGAGCAGGTGGGCGGGAAAGCGACCCGTGCGGTTGGTTTTGCGATGGGAATAGAGCGATTGGTCGAACTCATACGTGAGCACTCCAGCTTTGAGTTTAAAGCATCACCGGATGCCTACCTAGTGCTGGCTGGAGAAGCTGCAGCTGTTTCTGGGTTGAAGATTGCAGAGCAATTACGCAGCGCTGTTCCACAATTGAAGCTACTCTCCAACTTGGGAGGCGGTGGTTTTAAGGCACAGTTTAAGCGTGCTGACCGTTGCGGTGCACGCTTTGCGCTGGTGGTAGGGGATGATGAACTGGAGCAAGAGGTGGTAACGGTAAAGGATCTGACAGGAGAGTTGGAGCAACAGACACTCTCAATCGATGGTGTGGCACAACTGTTGGCAAGTTATAATGGTAAAAGGTCGCTCTAACAGCGCACTTTTCTTGTGATTTCGGTGTCAACTGAATGGTTACGAGATACGTTTAAATATATTTGGGATGATGGATAGGATTTGATGATGGAAATTAATACGACTGATCAGGACGAGATCGAGATACTCAAAAAATGGTGGAAAGAGAATGGAACTTCTCTGGTTACAGGTTTGGTTGTAGGGCTTACCATTCTGTTTGGCTGGAGGGGCTGGAATGAATATGTTGACAGCCAGGGGATGGCAGCTTCTCAATATTTTGAGCAGATGCAGAATGCGATTATCCAGCAACAGGCTGAGAAGGCTGAAGGGGTTGGAAATCAGTTGATTGACCAGTATCCTGGAACAGTCTATGCGACCAATGCAGCGTTGGCTCTGGCAGCACTCAGTGTCGAGAGAAATGATGGTGCAGCCGCGCGAGTTCACTTTCAGTGGGTTATTGAAAAGAGTAGTTTTGACTCATCACGCCAACTGGCACAGTTAGGGGTAGCACGTACCTATCTAAATGACGGCAATCTGGAGCAGGCTCTCAACAATCTTGAGGGTAGTGATGGTATCTACCGTTCACATTTCAGTGAAGTGAAAGGGGATGTGTTGCGTCAGAAGGGAGATCATGCTGCGGCCCGGGCGGCTTATGCAGATGCACTGCAGTTAACCGATGTGGTCGATCCCCGCAGAGAGCTATTAGAAATGAAAATTGATGAGGTTAAATCGTAATGGCAACAGGGTTGCGCCCCTTCGGGATACTCTTGTTTCTGAGCTTTTTGGTGGGCTGCTCTACCGTAGATCGAATGGTGGATCAGGCCAGTGGTTGGGTAGGAAAGGATCAGTCAATCGCCAAACTGGCCCCTTTGGCGATTGAAGAGGTGAAGCCTTCGATTGTATGGAGTGAGCGAATTGGCGATGGCACGGCAGGGTTGATTGTCAGGGTGGAGCACCAAGTGGTCGGGGATATGCTCTATATGGCTTCCGTCGATGGCGAGATTGCGGCGATTGATCTCCCTTCCGGAGCAGTGCGCTGGAATGTAAATTCTAAAGAGAGAATCATGAGTGGTGTGGTGGTTGGGCCACGTAATCTCTATGTGGGAAATGAATCAGGTTATCTGGTTGCATTTGATCGTGAAACAGGTCAGGAACGTTGGTCGCTCTCACTGTTAAGTGAGTTGTTGTCACCTGTAGCCATTGCCCCCGGTCGAGTGATCGTTCGTACCGTAGACGGAAAAATCTCGGCAGTGAACAGTGAAAATGGGGAAAAGCTCTGGAATTATGAGAGAGAGGTTCCTGTGCTGACATTACGAGGGACAGGAACCCCTATTGTTGTAGAGGATCAGGTGATTGCCGGTCTGGATAGTGGTGAGGTGGTTGCCCTGGCCCTGGAAGATGGACGCGAACATTGGCTCAAGAGTGTGACTACGGCACGTGGCCGGACAGAAATTGAGCGAATGGTGGATATCGATGCAGATCCTGTGGTGGCAGGAGATAAAATCTATGTCGTCGGCTATCAGGGGAATCTGGCTGCACTGAATGTGGCAGATGGTGAACAACTCTGGAAACGTAAGGTAAGCGCTGTTCAACAGCCGATGACTTTTGGAGGCTACCTTTTCCTCTCGGACCAAGAGGGAAATGTTTGGGCCTTTGATCAAAAAGATGGAACTGCCTTATGGAAGCAGGATCAGCTGAAAGAGCGCTCACCAACCACACCACTATTGGTTGGGAAAAGTCTGATTGTAGGGGATAGTGAAGGCTATCTACACTGGATCTCTGCAGAAGATGGTCATCTTCAGGGACGTCTTAAATTTGATCAAGAGGGCATTACCGTATCGCCACGGCAGCATCAGGGGAGTCTGGTGGTGGTTGGTAATAGTGGCAAGGTAGCCCTGATTAGCCACTAACAAAGTTGAATCTATGCTTCCTGTAATTGCGCTGGTAGGACGCCCCAATGTGGGGAAGTCGACACTCTTTAACCGCCTGACCGGTACCCGGGATGCACTGGTTGCAGACCGTCCGGGTTTAACCCGTGACAGGCAGTATGGAATGGCACGCTTTGATCTTGGAGGTGAGGAGGGGGCACGCACCTATATGGTGGTCGATACCGGGGGGTTGAGCGATGACCCTGAAGGCATTGAGACCTTGATGGAGGATCAGGTCTGGGTCGCTATTGAAGAGTCCGATGTGGTGCTGTTTCTGGTCGATGGGCGAGGGGGGATGACGTCAGCAGACCAGGCTATAGGGGAACAGTTGCGAAAGTTGGATAAAGCACTCTATCTGATTGTGAACAAATGTGAAGGGGTGGATGAAGATCTTGCCAACGCGGAATTCTATGCAATGGCACTGGGGCAGCCTTATGCGATCTCGGCTGCACACAACCATCGCATCGGTGCATTGATGGAAAAGGTATTATCTCCTTTTCCGCTGGACCCTGAGGTTGAAACCGATGAAGAGGAGCGCACCATTCGGGTTGCTGTAGTTGGGCGCCCAAATGTGGGTAAGTCCACACTGATCAACCGCTTGATTGGTGAAGAACGACTGCTCGCTTTTGATCTGCCGGGTACGACCCGAGACAGCATTGAAGTGCCGTTTGAAGAGAATGGTAGAAACTACACGCTAATCGATACCGCAGGTGTCAGAAGACGGGGCAAAGTTCATGATGTGGTAGAGAAGTTTAGTGTCATTAAAGCCTTTCAGGCAATTGAACAGGCCAATGTGGTGGTTGTAGTGATGGATGCTCGTGAGGGGATGACGGACCAGGATGCGACCCTGCTGGGGATGGTGATGGATTCTGGTCGCGCAGTTGTGATTGGGTTTAACAAATGGGATGGGATGGAGTCCTCTGAGCGTGAGCGTAATAAGAGTGAGCTGGCACGTCGGCTTCACTTTATTGACTATGCCGAGATTTACACTATCTCTGCGCTTCATGGGAGTGGCATCAGAGACCTTTTCAGTGCAGTTAATCGCGCCTATCGAGCTGCACGAAAAGAGTTGAATACCCCAGAGCTGACACGGGTGTTGGAAGAGAGTGTGGTTTCACACCCACCACCACTGGTTCATGGTCACCGTATCAAGATGCGTTATGCACACCAGGGTGGACAGAATCCACCCCGTATCATTATCCATGGCAACCAGCTGGACTCTGTTCCGAAAGGGTACCGACGTTATTTGATGAATCAGTTTCGAAAGGCATTTCGCCTGAATGGAACCCCTATTCGTCTCGAATTTAAAACTTCAAGTAACCCCTTTGCAGGACGTAAGAATAAATTGACTGACCGGCAGGTTAAAAAGCGCCGGCGGTTGAAAACATTTACCCAACGTAAATAGTGTCCGATGGCTCCCAGTCTTGGTTTCTCTACCTGCTGGAGTGTGAGAATGGGTATCTTTACAGTGGAATATCGACTGATGTAGAGCGGCGCTTTCTCCATCACCAACAGGGGAAAGGAGCTAAATTTACCCGTATCAACCGTCCGCTACGTATTCTGGGTGTTGAGTCTCATAAGAGTCGAAGCAGTGCCTCCGTTGCAGAGGCAAAACTGAAGAAAATGGTCAGGACAAAGAAGTTGGCGTGGGCTGCAGCAGCCCTCAAGAGGTGAAAATTGGGGCTAGAGTGATTATGTTCACTCTAATAAATATGATAAATATCATCTGCTAAGAGTAATTCATCCGATACTACTCTGAAGTGTTTATGGTGGGTGTCTGGATGACTTTATAACCAAGGGAGAGGTTGGGCTCAGTAGTGAAAAGAGCGTAACGCCAATCAGGAAAAAGATCAATATCTTGCTTCGACGACTCATGATTTACGTATACCATTGACTATGATTATGGGTAATAGAGAGTTTCTGGTCGAGAGTGAGTTGAGTGCTGAACAGAGGGGTGTTCTGCGCTCTATTGATGTGGCAGGAGGTGGATTGCTCTCTCTGATTAATGATATTTTGGATATGTCCAAAATTGGTGCCGGAAAGTTCTGCTACAGCATGGTATGATCCACATCGTTTAAATTTATGGTTGACCGTATTGGTCCCCTCGCAATGATACGCTGTGAATCCCGTCAGGCCTGGAAGGGAGCAGCGGCAGCAGCGGACTCATGTGCCGGGGTGTGGCTGATACGGTTGACCACCCTAATTCATTAGCTTAGCCACAGCGATCTAAATTCATGTCCTATCAGGTTCTTGCGCGTAAATGGCGACCTCGTAACTTCAGTGAAATGGAGGGGCAGGAGCATGTGTTACGAGCACTGATTAATGCGCTGGACCGTGATCAGCTACACCATGCCTATCTCTTTACCGGCACACGAGGTGTAGGTAAGACAACCATAGCGAGGATCTTTGCGAAATCACTGAACTGTGAAACCAATGGGGTAACGGCGACCCCCTGTGGAACCTGCGCAGCCTGTCAGGAGATCGATGAAGGACGTTTTGTTGATCTGATAGAGGTGGATGCAGCCTCACGTACAAAGGTCGAAGAGACCCGTGACCTACTTGATAATGTGCAATATATGCCGACCAAGGGGCGTTATAAAGTCTACTTGATTGACGAAGTTCACATGTTCTCCAACCACAGCGTCAATGCGCTGTTGAAGACACTGGAGGAGCCACCACCCCATGTGAAATTTCTGTTGGCGACCACAGATCCACAGAAACTACCCGTCACCATCCGTTCTCGCTGTTTGCAATTTAACCTCAAGAGAATCTCCAGTGAACGCATTGCAGACTATCTGGGCCGACTGTTACAGCAGGAGGCCGTTGCCTGTGAAACAGAAGGGTTGAAGTTGATTGCCAGGGCAGCAGAGGGAAGTATGCGTGATGCGCTGAGTCTATTGGATCAGGCCATTGCCTATGGTGGCGGTCATGTCGATGAGGCAGATGTGGCGGCTATGTTGGGAACCATTGAACAGCGTCAACTTCTCAATATCGTTGAGGCTTTGATACAACAGGATGGAGTGGCGATGCTGCAGCAGGTGGAGCTGCTGGCGCAACAGGCGGTCGATTTTGGTGGAGTATTGATCGAATTGATTGGACTCTTGCATCAAATGGCACTGTTACAATCTGTTCCGGAAGTGGCTGCTGATCGAGGAGTCAACGGTGAATGGGTGAATCTGGCCAATCAGCTTTCTGCTGAAGATCTACAGCTGTT
Source organism: Gammaproteobacteria bacterium (assembly GCA_013349825.1). GTDB lineage: Bacteria > Pseudomonadota > Gammaproteobacteria > Thiopontia. The sequence continues at coordinate 31,658 of DUYW01000008.1, forward strand.
CTATCAGATTGCCCTTATGGGTCGAAAAGATCTGCCACTGGCGGTAGATCCGCGTAGCGGCCTGGAGATGGTGTTGTTGAGGATGCTTGCATTTCAACCGCTTAACCAGGGAGGTGTTGCAGTAACATCCCCCCCATCATCGCCCACGCCCCCAGCCAGGATACAGCGCCCCTCATCGACGGCACGACATTCTGCCGAAGCGAAAGTTACACAAGCAGTACCTTTACAGATACATGAGCCACCACCGGCCACTGAGGCTGTAACCGGTCGAGCTTCACCAAACGTCACTTCTGTCCATTCAGATTCCCCTGTTTTGATAAAAAGCGGCCAACCACTGAGTGCAGAACACTGGGAACAGACGATTCCGGATCTCGGGTTGAGAGGGCTGGCTGGACAACTGATACAGAACTCGATCTTTATTGAACATATAGCAGATCGGGTGTTATTGGAGATCCCTAAAAAGAGTGAAGCAATTCGTAATGAGAAGAGTCAACAGCGTGTAGAAGAGGCGCTAGGGCAATTTTTGGGGGCACCAATCAAACTCTCGATTCAGGTGAGTCAGGAGACGGTGCTTGATACCCCCGCACACCGTGCAGAGCAGCGTGTTGAGCAGGCACGTGCTGAGGCGGTTGAGGTGATACAGCAAGATGCAGACTTTCAAAGCTTGCTGAAGACTTTTGAAGGCTCAGTGGTGGATGGATCAATTGAACCTGTTCCACCCTCATAAGGATGCTGTTTTGTAACTATTCAGAGGTTACTAAAAAGGTTAAAGAATTTGATAGTAGCTGTTCAGATTGCCCCTGAAATTCACCCGTTCAAGGCAAAAAATGTGAGTTTATCCTTAGATGAGCGCGAGCATAGCTCGTAGTGTTACACGTGTAAATGACCATTGTTGAACGCCGAAATGGCAGATTTCAGGGGTGAGCTGAATAGTTACGCTGTTTTATGAATAATTGAGGTGCCCATAAGTGATCATCGCTATTGAGCGTGATCATCGTTAATAGAAACTGGAAATGGAGTAGGTGATGAAGGGTGGTTTAGGTGGCCTGATGAAGCAGGCGCAGAAGATGCAAGAGGATATGCAGAAGGCTCAAGAAGAGTTGGCTGCCAAAGAGGTAGAGGGGCAGTCGGGTGCTGGACTGGTCAAGATTGCAATGACAGGCCGCCATGAGGTGCGTCGTGTCACAATCGATAACTCCTTGTTGGCAGAAGATCGTGACATGTTGGAGGATTTGGTGGCCGCAGCGATCAATGATGCCGTCCATAAAGTAGAAGATAGCAGTCGTGACATGATGTCTGGAATGACTGCTGGACTCAATCTTCCAGCCGGTATGAAACTTCCGTTTTAAAGGTCTTATGTCGCTGATTCATGAGTTGATGGATGCGTTACGCTGCCTGCCGGGAGTGGGACCAAAATCTGCACAGCGTATGGCTTACCACTTTCTGGAACGTGACCGTGAAGGAGCCCTGCGGGTTGCCTCTGCAATTCAACAGGCCGTTGAAAAAGTAGGTCACTGTAAACAGTGTAGAACCTTGAGTGAGCAGACGCTTTGTACGCTCTGTGCCAACCCCAAAAGAGAGGATGCACAGCTTTGTGTAGTGGAAAACCCGATGGATGTATTGGCACTGGAGCAGTCTGCAAGTTACCGCGGACGCTACTTCGTGCTGATGGGGCATCTCTCCCCTCTGGATGGTATCGGCCCCAAAGAGCTGGGTCTGGAATTGTTAGCAGATCGGCTCAGCTGCGGTGAAGTTGAAGAGGTTATTCTGGCAACCAATACCACGGTAGAAGGGGAGGCAACCGCTCACTACATTAGTGAGATGGCACGCTCCAAAGGGGTGAAGACGACCCGTATCGCCCATGGTGTACCTCTGGGAGGGGAGCTGGAGTTTGTAGATAGCGGGACTTTAGGTCACGCAATTTCAGGACGACAGCTCTATTAAGAATAAACTGGAATTCTCTTTTATAAAGTTCGGTTTGGCGGCATACAGTCCATTTGCAGGGGAGTCTTTAATAGGTCCGAAAACGTAACTGCTCACTCAAGTTCAGATTGAGTTCCACTTCACGCCCTTCCATAAAGTCCGGATTGTGGCCATTGATGGTTGCCTGGATCTTGATCAACATACTCTGACTATCAAAGTCGACTGTTGCTTTTAGCCTCTTGTAGTGAAAGTTAGAGAGTGCCTGTAATGCTTGGTTGATACCTTGCTCTCCCAGTGAAATAGTGGGTGGATTGAAGCGAATTACTCCACCGGATGGAGCGGCGTTGAGTGAACCATTTTGAATCTTCACTGCCCCTTGTTCGATGGTGATGGGTAGCTCTCCCCGGAGAGCTCCGCTGATGTTGAGTGCATGGCTACCAGCCATTTTAAGCAATCTTGAGAGTTCGATCTGCTGCAGCTGTAAGGTTGCCTTGCCAGTATTCTGTTGGATGTTGATAGGGTGTAGGCTTCTAATCGTCCCTCCCAGCAGTTGGAATGAGAAGGTGCTGAGTTTTACTGCATGGAGTGGAGCGGTTGATGAGTCTGGTTTTATCTGCAATGCGAGAGCGGTCTGGAGTTGGTCGATGGTCTCGGAGGAGCTACTTCCCACAGGGGGTAGTTCAATCTGCTGAATCGTTAGGGGGGCAATTGCCAGGCTGTATACTCCAGGATTGCGGGGGTTGGGCTGAATGGTGAAAGGGGCTGAAAGATTATTGATGGTGCCTCCAAACTGCTCTAGCGTTACTTGATGGAGAGACCCCTGGATAGATTGAATTGCGTCCTGTAATGAAAAGGGTGGTGTGAGGTCACTTTCAAGTTCTGCAGTTATGGTGGCATTCCCCCGGTGTAGATTGAGATCTGGTAGTTCAATGCCTGCATTGGCAGCAAGCTGAGTCAATGATTGCAGGGGTTGCGGAGGAAGCTCAAGACGGGCAGAGAGATGGTATGGTGTGTAGTGACCATCGTATAGGTTGATCATCAACAGTTGAGACTGGTAGCTGAGCTGTTGCAGGGTAAATTCATCCAACCACTGTTTCAGTAACTGGTTCAAGATCAATAATAGGGGCCGTGAGTCAGAAGATGGAGCGCTCTGCAGTGCTGTCTCATCCATAACCTTGACTTGGCCTATAGCCAGAGACTGGATGCGACCTTGCGAGAGGGTATCGAGATCATAGTTAAATATCAGTGAACGGAGTTCAAAATTTCGTTCATTGGCGTGGTCCCGAAGCCTCACTGAATCGATCACCCATTGATGATGGTCGGGTGGCTTCAGCTTTAATTCGATTAGTTTATACTCACTACCCTGTAAGCCAAAGGCGATTAGAGGCTGCACATAGAACGGGAGAGTCCACCACAGTAGTGCGACCAGAGAGAAGAGGGCAAGTAACGTTCGTCCGAAAATAGTGGATTCCTGCGGTTTCCTGGTTCAGGAAGTTTTGGGTTACTTCTGTTTCCAATCACCCTGGATCAATAACCAGCTCCCTTTGGGTAGTTTTTTAATGATTTTTGGTGCCATACGTTGACCGACCGTGGTGATTGTTAAATTATTTTTCTCAGCGATATGTCGGTATTTATTGAGCCGTTTATGGTTGATCTCCTCGACTAGAGAGAGCACGCTCATGTTTTTAGAACGTGCCACCAGCAGCCCCTCGCTGTTCTCTCCAACAATTCCACGATTTCGAGCCTCACTGAGGTCTAAAGCGTAGAGTGATGTGGAACACAGCAGGGTGAGAATAAGAGCAAAAAGTTTTTTAGAGTGTTGATGTGTAGGTTTCATAAAAAAGCCTGTGGATCGGTGGAGTGGTTAAAAGAGGTCTTCATCTTTATCCAGAAGGGACTCAAGGTCACGGTCTACTTTAAGCAGGATTTCATGTTCAATATTGACGTTAAGGTTGATAGTGATGGGTTTGTCGGGAGCTTCAACTTTTACAGTGGGACCGCAGCCCGTTAAGGTGAGTACAGTCAGCAAGATAGCCAGTGGGCGTGGATGGGGGTGAATCATAGAGTCTCCTAGAATAGGTACCCAATATACCATACAGTGAATGGCAGAGATGGAGGGACAGCTTAAACGGATGCTGGGTGGTTTAGTTTTTTAGGTAGAGTGATATACTTTATTGAAATTAAAGAAGATGACAACAGATGTTTATCTGTTGGTAGTTGTGTTGATGGTGGAGTCAGACTCTACAATAAAGCCATAAAATTATCATGAGATGGAGGAATGAATGAAGGTTAAAGACAGCTTTTGGGGGGCAATTGTTATATTGCTTTTGCTTGTCTGGCTTGTGGTTAGCTATACCCCAGAAACTGTTCAGCACTCCCAACTCTCACCGGGTACCTCTGCATTATTGGAGGCCTCCAAAAAAAGAGAGGGTGAAACTATCTGGGACTTACGTTTTGGGCACAATATTCCAGAGAGCAGTGCACTTCACAAAGCTGCGCTACGTTATGCCAAAGAGGTTGCTACAAAAACAGATGGCAAGGTTCGAATTACGGTCTTTCCTGCACAACAACTGGGTAATGATCATCAGATGGTTGAAATGGCACGTGCAGGTGAAATCGATATCATTCTGACGCCAACCGCTAAACTCAGTGTTCCGGTACCTGCAATGCAGTATGCCGATCTCCCTTTCTACTTCTCATCACCGGATGAGCTCCATGCCATGTTAGATGGTGAGCCGGGTAAAATGCTGCTTGAGCGGTTGAATGTCATTGATTTGGTCGGGGTAACCGTTTGGGATAATGGTTTTAAACATTTTACGGGTGATCGTCCATTGACGAAGCCTGCTGATTTTAGAGGACTTAATATTCGTACGATGAAAAGTCGAATCATTATGGAGCAGTTTAAATCGGTAGAGGCCAACCCGATCCCTATCGATTTTCATGCAACACGCCAGGCACTTTCAGATGGTGTGGTGAATGGACAAGAGAACCCACTGACGGCTATTGTAAGTATGGGGTTCCATGAAGTGCAGTCTGACCTCACGATAAGCAACCATGCCTATTTGGGGTATGTATTCTCCTTAAGTAGCAAGTTACTCGACAGGATGCCAATGGATATCCAGAATATTCTGATTGAGACAGCACAAGAGCTGACTCCATGGGAGCGTCAGCTGACTCATCAGGGGGAAGAGCGACTGTTGCAAATTGTTCGTGAAGCGGGTGTCCATATTCACCATCTTGAGCCGGAGGCTCAACAGCAATTTTCCCGGTTAACGGCACATATCCCTTCCCGTTTCGAGGAGGTGGTTGGGTCAGATCTTATCTCCAAGACTGAAGAGTTGAAGTTACTAAGAGCAATTCAGGCGGGAGAGGAGTTACCTGTTATCATTGGATTGGATACGGATCTCTCGATGGATACACGTACTTCGGGGTTAGCCATCAAGCGAGGAGCTTCAATGGCTATTGCCGAGGTCAATGCCAATGGCGGTGTCTTGGGTAGAAAACTGGTGCTGCTCACCAGGGACCATAAAGGGATTCCCAGTAAAGGGGTCTCCAATATCAAAAGTTTTGTTGCAGACCCCAATGTGGTTGCCGTTCTGGGGGGGCAGCAGAGTCCTGTTATTATTCCTGAACTGCCACTGCTCCAGCAGGCAGGATTACCGCTGCTGGCAACCTGGTCATCAGCAGACAGGGTCGTGGAAAATGGTTATGAAAATAATGTAGTGTTCAGAGTCTCTGCCAATGACCGCTTAACAGCCCCTTTCATCATTGACTATGTGCTGAAGCATTACAAGAGACCGGCGATTATCCATGAGAACTCCATCTGGGGAGCCGGTAACTTACACAACATGGAGAACGCTCTTCAAGAGCGAGAGAGTCGGTTTGTTCGGGTCGAGGAGATTAATCGTGGACAGCAGACCTTCTCGTCACTTCTTACCCGTATAAGACAAGCTAAAGCAGATGTGATTTTAATGGTTGTAAAGCCCCTGGAAGGCAGTCTGTTGATTAACGCAATGGCGGAACACGCTTCACCACTTCCTGTAGTCTCCCACTGGGGGGTTACCGGAGGTCACTTCTGGAAAGAGAATCGCGAAGCATTGAAAGTGGTCGATCTCAGTTTTTTCCAGACGGTGTTGCTGGATGAGTCAAACCGATTGCAGGCCAAGAAGCTGGTGCAGCGATTCCATCAACTCTATACGATTCCAGGAGAACATGACTATATTGATGCTCCAACCGGCATGGTACATGCTTATGATCTGGTTCATCTGCTTGCGTTGGCGATTGAGCAGGCAGGTACTACCTCACGCAGCGCAGTGCGCTCTGCGTTGGAAAATCTTCCCCTTTATGAGGGGGTAGCCAGAAAATATGCGCCTGCCTTTACAGTCGAGGATCATGATGCGCTGGATCAGGGAGATTACCACATGGCTCGTTATAATGATCAAGGTTCGATTGAAGCGGTACGCTAAAGTACAGTTTCTGATGCCGGGTTACTGCCTATGAAAAATGTTATTTCAACCAATAAGAGTCTGAAACGGAATCTGACGCGGCAGGTTGCCCTTTTTGTGGCGACAGTGATGGTGTTGGTGACACTGTTGATCTCGGTAATGCTGAATAATGCTCTGACCGTGCAGATGAAAGGGGCGTTGCAGAATATGGCGCGCTCCTCTGAACTGTTGCTGGAGCAGCGTATCTCCTACCTGGTAGAGAATATTGAGCGCTTGTCGGAGAACCATATTGTAGTGAATGGGCTGTTATCGGTAGAGAGCATTCAGGATGACCTGCTAAAACTGGTTGAGAACTTCTCTTCCGGGAGAGATGTAACCTCATTTGTGTTGGTTGATTTCGATGGGCGGGTAGTGTTTCAAAATGGGCGGGATACAGAGGTCGACTACAATAGTTTTCGTGGACTGCGTACAGCACTGGCACGGGGCAAACAGGCGCTGTTTGTAGATGCAGCGAGAACAAAGCTGGTTATTGTGGCCCCTGTGAGCTACTACAATACAACACAGGGTGCAGTAGTGACCGAGTTTGATCTCAATAAGCTGGCGATGTATGGACTGCCGAGTCGTGAAGATGCCTACTTCATGCTTTATCACCAGGGAGAGGAGATTGTGTCACTTAATCGGGACCTATCCACCCGGTACATCTCGGAGCGATTGGTTACCCAGCAGCGTGCGCTATTGATGCGTAGTGCAAAATTATCACTGGAGATTGGTGTACCTGAGTCTATTCACCGAAAATCAGTATGGGATGTCACTTTCCGCTTCCTGTTGGTGGGCGCGTTGTTTATTCTGGCGGCTGTACTGGTTGCAACTCGAATTGGAGAGGGTATTTCCCGTCCAATACTGGAACTCTATAACCGCGTTTTACGTGCCAGTAGGGCACAGGATGTGCGTTGTAGTCCCATTGGAACCGGTGATGAGCTGGAGGTGCTGGCCTCTGCCTTTGATGATCGTACTGCTGAACTCAGAGCGGTTCAAAGTGAGCTGGAAGAGCGTGTACGCCACAGGACTTTTGAACTGTTATCGGCCAAAGAGGATTTGGAACAGAGTCAATCGGCTCTGGAGAAGGCGCAAGAGTTGGCCCATCTAGGGAACTGGATTTGGGAGATTCCTAATTTTGCCTTTTCCTGGTCTGAAGAGATGTATCGAATCTTTGGCTTTAATCCACAGGATAAGGAGATTTGCCGAGAAAGTTTTCTCTCCTGTGTCGAGGAGGCAGAACAGCATGTGATCCGTGAGCAGTTTGAACAACTTCTTACAGATCCCGATGCAGTGTTAAAAATTGAGTACCGAATCTATCGTTCAGATGGTGAAATTCGTTATGTGCAGGAGCAGGCGGTTGTCCACTTTGTGCATGGCTCTCCAATTCGTCTCATCGGAACTGTATTGGATATCACCGATCGCAAGCTCTCTGAGAACAAAATTCGCGAAGCCAGTGCACTGGCAGAATCAGCCAACCGTGCAAAGTCAGATTTTCTTGCCAATATGAGTCATGAAATTCGCACCCCGCTGAACGCCATTATTGGTATGAATTATCTTGCGCTACAGACTCACCTCAGTCCAAAACAGCATAATTATGTGGAAAAAGCACACCGTTCAGCTGAGACGTTGCTTGGGATTGTGAATGACATCCTCGATTTTTCGAAAATTGAGGCGGGTAAAATGGATCTTGAAGAGCGGGAATTTAATCTTCAGGAGTTATTGGATAACTTGACCAACCTGATCGGCATGAAGGCAGAAGAGAAGGGGCTGGAGTTTCTGTTTGATGTCTCGCCCGAAGTACCAACGGTTTTTGTGGGGGATCGGCTACGCCTTGAACAGGTCCTGATCAACTTAGGGTTTAATGCAGTTAAATTTACTGAAGCGGGGGAAGTGGTGCTCTCTGTACGGCCTGGAGTGGTGCAGGATGACAGTATGGTGGTCCATTTTTCAGTACAGGATTCCGGTATTGGAATGAGCGCAGAACAGCAGGGGCGGCTGTTCAAATTCTTCTCTCAGGCAGATAGCTCAATTACCCGAAAATTTGGGGGTACCGGCCTGGGGTTGGCGATCTCAAAAAGCCTGGTTGAGATGATGGGTGGTGATATCACGGTTGAGAGTGAAGCGGGTTATGGCAGTAACTTCAAGTTTTCCGTGTTATTACCCTTTCGTGAAGAGATTGATCTCACTGTGGACCATCTCAACCTAAATGAAGTGACCAATAAACGGCTGCTAGTGGTGGATGATAGTGCGATTGCGCGTGAGGTGTTGGGGAACCTCTTAAGCTCTATAGGGTTTGAGGTGAGTTTTGCAGAGGGGGGCGAGTCTGCAGTGTCGATGGTTCAGCAGTCAGTTGAAGCGCAAAAAGGGTATCATATTGTGTTAATGGACTGGAGGATGCCTGTAATGAACGGTCTTGAAGCAATCTCAACTATTCGTGCCTCTATTGATATAGCCGATCAACCCAAAATGATGTTGGTGACAGCTCATGATGTCTCTGAAGTGGCTGAGGAGTGGGGGTATCATGGGCCGGTGTTAACCAAGCCGGTAACTCCTTTAACACTGTTTGATGCAATTATGGGGCTGTTGGGGCACCCTGAAAAACGCCACATCCAGTCGGATAATAAGGATGGGGAGCAGCGCAGTGCAGCGAACAGACTCTCTGGTGCACGAATTTTGCTGGTGGAGGATAATCTGATTAATCAGGAGTTGGCGGTGGATCTGTTGTCTGATGCCGGGATTATGGTGCGTGTTGCAGGAAATGGTCAGGAGGCACTTGAGCTACTGGATGTCGAGAGCTTTGATGGGGTATTGATGGACCTGCAAATGCCGGTGATGGACGGTTTGACCGCAATCCGGAAAATTCGCAGCCAACCCAAATTCAGTAAACTGCCGGTACTTGCAATGACTGCAAATGTGATGACTGGTGACCTGGAACGTGTACTCGATGCGGGTATGAATGACCTGATTGGTAAACCCATCAACGTAATGGGGATGTTTGAAACCATGGCGAAATGGATTGTTTCGGTGAGCCATCATGAGGAAGAGACTTCAGCGCTGGTCATTGATCCACAGGGAGTGGTTGATCCCGCTACGCTCCCAAATCTTGACGGTATTGATTCTGCAAAGGGACTGAAGAATAGTCATGGTAAGATTAAAACATGGCGTAAATTATTACGGCTGTTTCATGACGATCAGAGAGATTTTGTTGAGCGTTTCCGTTACCACCAGAAACAGCAGATGATGAAGGATATGATGCGTTTGGCACACACCCTGAAAGGTGTATCAGGAACCATCGGAGCCTATCAACTGAGTGATGCAGCACGCCTGTTAGAGGAGGCTTGTGGAGAAAAGATGGGACAGGATGCTATTGAACAGCGACTATTGGGTGTACAGTTACTGTTGAGACCGGTGGTTATGGTCCTGCATCAGTTTTTGCAGGATGATTCGACGGTTGGTCAGGAGGTTGTTGAGTTTGATCATGAGCTATTTTCTGATCAGCTGAATGAACTCTATCTACTGCTGCTAGAGGATAATACCGATGCGGTCGATTCTGTGGATAATCTGTTGTTGCTGGTAGGGGGAAGCGGCTCGATTGGTGAGGCATTGAATCAGATTGAAAAATGTACCAGCCGTTTTGATTTTGAGGGGGGGCTTGTGCTATTGGAGCAGTTGG
>DUYW01000009.1 GCA_013349825.1 Gammaproteobacteria bacterium
GCAGTCTTGATCCCTTCGACAAAACCGTTCATGAAGTAGAGGGCAACACCGAGCTTGAGCTCGTTGACGCGACCCTTCTTCATCAGGTTATCCCAGAACAGTTGGCCGAATTTTGCAGTCGGCTGGTTCTGTGGTGCCAGCCCCTGCACCTTCGCGTAACGCGCCAAGCCATGCATGATATGCGTGATTGGCAGCTCGCGGGGGCAGCGGGCGATACAGTTGTAGCAAGAGGTACACATCCACATGGAGTCTGAGGTCAACACCTCTTCACGCTTGTTGGCGCGAATCATCATGAAAATCTCTTGTGGAGGATGCGCCCAGTGAGGGCCGAGAGGGCATGAACCCGCACAGACACCACACTGCATACACATCTTGACCCAGTCGCCTTCCTCAACGTTCTGTTCAACTTCTTTCAGGAAGTTATTGGTATATTGCTCTGACATACTGAATGCCTCCTTAGAACTTGAATGGGCTCATACCAATCTCACCGATCAGTTCGCCCATTTCGTTGAAGAGTTGTGGAATCCGCTGGATGTCCGCGATAGAGACCTCGTGTGGCTGAACGCGCTCAGGCTCCAGCCCCTGTCCCTTCAATGTATCTTCGATTTTTGACATACGCTCATGCGCCATCTCTGAACCACGTACGAAGTGACACTGGTAGTTGTCGCCCTTGGGACAGCCCATCAGCATTACGCCATCATAGCCACTGGTGACCGCATCGATGACCAGAGAGGAGTTGATAGAGCCGAGGCAGCGAACAGGGATTACACGTACAAACGGATTGTAGGTGATTTTGTTCATGCCAGCCTGATCTAGTGCGGGGTAGGCGTCATTTTCACACGCCAGCACCAGAATACGAGGCTTCTCTTCGAACTCATCCGGGATATCACACGCCTTGATCTGCTCACCCAGGGTATTGAGTGAGTAGTTCTCGAAGGAGATGACACGTACCGGACAGGCACCCATGCAGGTACCACAACGACGGCAGCGTGACTCATTGAACTCAGGATAACGATCCTCGTCTTCGTTGATTGCACCGAATGGGCACTCAACGGTACAGCGCTTACACTGTGTACAACCCTCTTTACGAAACTGCGGGAAGCTGAGGTCGCCAGAGCGTGGATGAGCGGCACGTCCCAGTGCAGCATTTTCCAGTGCCTGGATTGCCTTCAGTGCTGCACCTGCTGCATCATCCTTGGCCTGTTGAATATCCATTGGACGACGCACTGTGCCGGTTGCATAGATACCGGTACGACGGGTCTCGTAAGGGAAGCAGATAAAGTGAGAGTCTGCATAGCCGTCCCGTAGCTGTGGCATATCTGGACCCTGACGGTAGTCGAGGTTCAGTACAGAGATACCAGCAATCTTGTTGTCAGCCTCTTCACCTGCATTGTCTTCATCACTGACAACTGCATCAATATTGATACCGGCATTCGGTACCTGACCGGTCGCCAGTACTACCAGGTCTGCCTGCTCTTCGATCTCTTCATCGAGAATCAGATCTTTTAGCTTCACCTTCAGGTCTGCAGTGACTTCGGAGACCACACCCTTGGTAAAGGTGACTCCCTTGCGCTGACCGCTGCGGTAAAAGTCCTCACCGGCAGAGCCTGGAGTACGCAGATCGGTATAGATGATCTGGGTATCGATATCCGGGTTCTGGTCCTTGAAATACATCGCCTGCTTGATTGAGGTACTACAGCAATGACCGGAGCAGTAACTTAGCTCGCCGTCCTTGTCGCTACGCTGGCCCGCACACTGTACGAAGACCACACGCTTGACCTCAGCACCATTGGAGGGACGCTTGATCGCGCCATCACCAGCGGCCAGAGCCAATGCTTCCAGCCCTGCCTGATCAACGATATCTGCACTCTTGCCATAACTGAACTGTTCCAGGTTATTGGCATCGTAGGCATTGAATCCGGTCGCCTGAATGATTGCACCGAAGTTCTCAGTTACGATAGAGCCACTCTCGGTCGCGATATCGGCACTAAAACGGCCTGGTGCACCACTGGTCTTGGCAACGGTAGCATTCAGATGAACGGTGACATCGGCAAAGGCATCAATCGCCGCCTTCATCGCCTCAATTTCGGTATCAGCCGGATCAGCATAAGGGGCAACGCTTGGGGTACGGCTCTTGAGCTTTCCAGCCCAGCCACCCAACTCACCGCTCTTTTCAATGATGGTTGCTTTGTAGCCTGCCTGAGCAGCCTCAATGGCCGAGGTCATACCGGCAACACCGCCACCTACGATGAGGATATGGTCATTACGCAGCTGCTGACCACTACCGCTTTCCAGGTTCATGTACTTGAGATCAGCACAGCCCATACGGATGTAATCTTCAGCCATCTCCTGAGTGGTCTCACGAGACTCCTCATCATCCGGACGAATCCAGATGACACCTTCACGCAGGTTGGTGCGATTCATCATCACACCCTCAAAGTTGAAGGCCTCAGTCTTGGCACGACGCGAACAGGCAGCAATACAGACCTTGTTGACGTTCTCGTTATCGATATCGTCCCGGATCATCTTCACACCCTCTGCATTACAGAGGAAATCGTGCTCCTTGACGATTTGCATACGACCTTCGCGCGTAGCAATATTGCTCAGCTGGCCAGCGTCGAGGCGCTCGCCAATGCCGCAGCCCTTACAGATATAACATGCACTCTTGGTATCAGACATGATTTACGCCTCCGTGCTCGATACGCGGTTGATGACCTGAATCGCACGCAGTGCGCTTCCGGTTGCATTCTGTACCGCTCGGTTTACGTCCAGTGCCTCGCCAGCCACACCGGCTGCGAAGATACCACCATTGCCTGCTTCTGATTCAGCGTCTGCCTGAATGAAGCCACTGCCATCACCTATCATATTGGCTGGGAGCTGGTCAGCCTTAACACTAGGCTCCATGCCAACCGCCAGAACCACCAGATCATGCTCGTTGGCATAACGATGATAACCCTCGGTGTTTACACCATTGAGGACCGGGTTGCCGCTGTCACGGTCACGGGTGACCGAAGCAACTTTAGACTTGATAAAGGTGACGTTTGGATCCGCTTTTACTTCCTGATGGAAGTCATCAATGCGGTCAATCGCACGAATGTCGATGTAATAGATTGAAGCCTTCCAGTTCTCATCAGCACCGTAACACTCACGCATTAGCTTGGTATGTTTCAGTGTCGCCATGCAGCAGATACGTGAACAGTGCTTCAGATAGTTACGGTCACGTGAACCGGCACACTGAATGAAGGCCACGTTACGTGCCTCAGAGCCATCCTTGCGCAGGATCTTGCCGCCAGTAGGACCAAACGGATCAAGCATACGCTCAAACTCGACATTCGTAATAACGTTGTCATTACGGTCATAGGCGTAAGGCTGAATCTTGTTGGCGTCAAATGGCTGCCATCCGGTTGCCCAGATCACGGCTCCCGCCTTGATGGAGATTGTCTCTTCCTGCATGTCGAGATCGACTGCATTGACGGTACAGGCGGCCTTCGCCTTTTCTGCATCATCCGTACCGATCATTGCAGGGTCAATGACGTAACGTTGAGGGTAAGCCATAGTAGAAGTGAGGTAAGCACCCTTACGCTTCTTCATGCCATAGTTGAATTCGTCGTCATATTCGCCTTCAACCGCATCTGCACAAGCGCCGCAGGCGGTACAGTTCTCGTTGACATAACGGGGCTTGAGGGTAACGTCGAGGGTGTAATCCCCGGACGTGCCATCAATCTTGTTCACTTCGGCCATCGTGTAAACCTGCAGGTTTGGATTGGCCTTGGTGCGGCGGTAGTTGATTTCCAGGCCACAAGTCGGGTGGCACATCTTAGGGAAATATTTGTAAAGCTGGCTGACGCGGCCACCCAGTGATGGGTTTTTCTCAAGCAGGATCACCTGCTTGCCACACTCGGCAGCTTCAATCGCTGCTGAGATACCGCTAATGCCGCCACCTACGACCACAATGGTCTCGTTGGTTGCAATTGCATCCGTCATTGATGTTCTCCGTTCAATAGACAGGGACTCATATATTATGTATATACAGATTCCCATCGGTGAATTCACGTACCGGAAATTTTCCGTGAGCGAACGATACGCCGATTAGCGTAAAACCTCCAGAAATCAGCCCGTTTCGGGTATGAAAATTACTAATAGATTCATCTAAATAAGGTATCGATGATGTTGACTTGAGTGATTACCCCTGAAAAATCAGTAAATATGAGCGCTTGTGATACTGATTAAGAAGGCTTTATTCTGAGACTAAGGTCGGTTAGGTTATTTTGGTGGGGTTCCTTAACAAAGCGTTTTGTTTGTTGTACAGTCAAGGTTAAAGTGATGAATGGGGCAGGGGGAGTAGAGATATGAAATGGCTGAGTAAGGCACTCGTGGCGTGCTTTTTTGGTGGTGTTGTAACAGAGGGATATGCAGCGGGCTTCTATCTTAAAGAGCAATCAATTGTTTCACAGGGGCAGGCCTTTGCAGGGGTGGCAGCACAATCGGGCCTCGCATCAGCTGCCTATTTTAACCCCGCAGGTTTGAGCACGATTGAACAGGGTACCCTGGAGAGTGGTTTTCACTGGATAGAACCGGATCAGAAGGTAGCTACCGATACGGATCAACAGTCACCACTCTCTACTACCTTGATACCGAACCTTTACTGGGCAACCCCGGTTTCTGCGGATACTGTTATTGGGCTGGGAGTGAATGCCGCATTTGGTTCCGATAATGAATATGATGCAGGCTATTTTGGAAGTTCTGACCATATTAAGGGGTCGCTCAATGTGATCGATTACACAGCCGCAGTTGGGCACCAATTGAGTGAGCAGTTTCGTCTGGGAGCGGCGTTCTACTATCAGACACTGGATGTTGAGCAGACCAAGGCATCGGGTGCTACGCAGACAGCAACTTTGGACGGAGAGGCCGATACGCTGGGATTTTCACTGGGTCTACAGTATCGTACAGGAGGCACCACTCTGGGGCTAAGCCACCGTAGTGGTACAGAGCAGGATGTGGTGGGTACCAATACGATTGTGGGGGCTGGAGGTTTTTCGACCGGGATCTACACGGCATCTGCAACCATGAAGCTGCCTGCCATCACTGCGTTAGGGGTAGAGCATAACGTAGATGATTATACAAACCTTTACCTGGGGGTGACCCGTTACGACTGGAGTGTCTATGATTCAACCACTGTCACAACACGGGGTATCCCGCAAGTTGACCCCTTCGCATCAATCACTACAAATAATTATCATGATACCACCAGTTTTTCATTTGGCATCAACCATCAAGTTCGGTCTGATCTAGAGCTAAGGGGAGGAGTCCTTTTTGATCCCACCCCAACCAATGATACTGATCGTAGCTATAGTACGCCAGATGGGGACCGAACCTGGTTGACCATGGGTGCCAGTAAAATAGTTGATCAATCATTAATTATCGATTTGGCATTGAGCCATATTAAAGTAGACCCTGTGGAGGTCAACAAACCGGCGGGGGTTAAAGCAAGAGTGGATACAACTCATAACATTATTTCAATAGGAGTCAGAAAGTCTTTTTGAACGTTACCTACTGTAGAGCATGTGGCGAATGATGCGACCGTTTATTGCGTTGCTCTTACTGTTTTTCAATGGGCATGCCTCAAGTGCCATACTGACGATTGACCCTGAGATAGATCATTACCCGTTGGTACCGGGTTTTGATGTTATGGAAGACCCAAGAGGGCAATTGAAAATTGAAATGCTAATCAGTGGGGATCAATACGATCTGTTTGTTCCGCTAAATCAAGGTGAAACTGCCAATATGGGGTTTTCGAAATCGGCCTTCTGGTTTCGGACATCGCTACAAAATAAGACCCCGGAGCCAATGTCTCGCTATCTGGTCTATGCATATCCACATATCGATGACCTCCAGGTCTATCTGCAAGACCGCAACACCGGTCAGCTACTACAGCAGTTTCAGAGTGGTGACAGCCAGCCATTCAATACGCGTCCTTATCAACACAGGCACTTTATTTTTCCGCTAGAGATTCCAGCGCATAGCCAACTGCAACTCTATATTCGTGTAGCCACACAAGGGAGCGTCACAGCCCCGGTTACGTTGTGGGAGCAGACCGCATTTCAGCAGTATTCACACACAGATTATTTTGCCAACGCCCTCTACTACGGCATCATGATAGCGATGTTTCTCTACAACAGTTTGCTGCTCATCAGTACACGAGATCGAAACTACCTCTACTACATCTTGTTCATCGTTAGTATGGGGTTGGCGCAAAGCTCGTGGACAGGATATGCCTTTGAGTTTTTCTGGCCTGATCAGGTGTACTGGGCCAATATCTCCAATCTGATTGGGTTCAATTTGATCGGTCTGTTCGGGATGATTTTTGCCCGCAGCTTTCTGATGACCCGACTCTATGCGCCCAGACTTGATCGTGTTTACTCTATCTTTATCTGGCTGTTTTGTGGTGGCTTGGTCATTACCTTGATCGATTATCACACCTCAACCATGGTGACCTCAGTATTAGGGGGCATTTTTTCCATCATTTCTGTGATTGGGGGCATCCTGGGGCTTCGCTACGGCATCAGTTCAGCACGCTATTTTCTGTTGGCCTGGACTATTTTGCTATTCGGTACCGTAGTCCTTGGAGCAAGAAATTTTGACTTGATCCCGAGCAATTTTTTTACCATCAATGGAATGATGATCGGCAGTGCACTGGAGATGATCCTGTTATCACTGGCATTGGCTGAGCGCATCAATGATATGCGTATGCGCAAGGAACAGGCCGAATCGGCAGACCAGGCCAAAAGTGAATTTTTGGCTAATATGAGCCATGAGATCCGTACACCGATGAACGGTATTATTGGGCTCAGCCATCTGGCGCTGAAAGAGAAAGGTCTGTCATCAAGACAGCAGGATTATCTGAGCAAAATTCACGATTCTGGGCGATCATTACTCAATATCATTAACGACATTCTGGACTTTTCCAAGGTTGAAGCGGGCCAACTAAAGCTGGAGGAGATCAATTTCAACCTGGCAAATTTGGTCAAGCAAGTCTCTAACGTCATGTTGTATAAATCACAAGAGAAAGGGCTGAAGCTCCAATTTAATATTCAGGACAGTGTGCCAAGAGATTTGATCGGTGATCCAACCCGTCTGCAGCAGATCTTGATTAATTTGACTAATAATGCCATTAAATTTACCGAGCAGGGGGAGGTCACGGTTCAAATAGGTTCACAACCCGCTGAGGGTGAGCGAATTGCCATACACTTCTCGGTACGAGATACTGGAATAGGCATCATGCAAGAGCAGAAAGAGAGACTGTTCCACTCATTCTCACAGGCAGATACCTCAACAACCCGGCGATATGGTGGTACTGGGCTGGGCTTGACTATCTCCAGGCAACTGGTCGAGATGATGGGAGGAGAACTTCGTGTAGAGAGTGAGTTCAAGGTAGGTTCACTCTTCCATTTTACGCTTGAGATGAAGCCTGGGCAGCCTGAACCAATATTGGATTATGCCTCTGCTGAAACCAGTGATTCTGCCGCAGAAAGACTTTCCGCATTAAACAGTGCTGTCAACGGAATGCAGATACTACTGGTTGAGGACAATAAGATTAATCAGCAAGTGGTTATGCATGCCGTGGAGAGTATAGGCATTGAGGTATCCGTTGTGGAGGATGGTGTTGAGGCTGTCGAAGCGGTTAACCGGAATCACTATGACCTGGTGTTGATGGATATCCAGATGCCAAAGTTGGATGGGTATGAGGCAACACAGAGGATTCGTCTTCAGCACCCTGCAGACAGGCTTCCTATTATTGCAATGACTGCAAATGCCATGACTGGAGATAAAGAGAAGGCGTTAGAGGTCGGAATGAATGACTATCTCTCAAAACCAATCGATATTGATGTATTGTTTAAAATACTGCAGCACTGGTATCGAAAGAGAGATACCCCTCCAAAAGACGTGGTATCCAAACGGCAAAAATCAACTCCTCAGTGGCCAGATAAGATTCCCGGTTTGAACCTGGCAGAGGGTATCCTGCGCATGAATAGTAATCCTGCCATCTACCTCAAAATTCTCAATAGGTTTTCAGAAAGCTACGGTTCATTTGTTTCTGAATTGAGACAGAAGCAGGCAAATGGAGAGATGGAAGAGGTAAAAATGTTTCTACATACCTGCAAAGGGGTGACTGCAAACATCTCTGCCACAGAACTTTCTGAGCAGCTCGGTTCTTTAGAGGCTCAAATGGTAGAGCAGGAGACAATTCATGAAGAGCAGTTCAAGCTCATTGAGCACTCTCTCAGCCAACTGATCGCCTCTATCGAGCAGTTAAATAATGAGTATTCTCAAAACGATAAGGGCGTTCCTTCTGATTGATGGTGTACGTTCACGGTGTGGTGCAGCCTGTTACTCATGATAGGATATCTTCAGCCTATTGTTTACAATAAACCGGATATAACAGCGCCATGAATCAGCAAGTTTCCAAGCAGCAGATCGAAGAGATCTGGATTGAGGAAGAGCCCTACTATGAAGCAGTAGGTGAAGAGATTGTGCTCTTTGAGTCTGCCTATAACAACAAACTACCTCTATTGCTAAAAGGACCGACTGGCTGCGGAAAAACCCGTTTTATGGAGCACATGGCGTGGCGTCTTAAAAGGCCGCTCATCACGGTCTCCTGTCACGATGATCTCACCGCCTCTGATCTGGTGGGGCGCTATCTGATTGTCGGCGGTGAGACCCGCTGGATTGATGGGCCACTGGCACGTGCAGTGCGCAGTGGTGGTATCTGCTATCTGGATGAGATTGTTGAGGCGCGTAAGGATACGATGGTAGTGATCCACCCACTGGCGGATGATCGCCGTGTGTTACCGATGGAGAAGGTTGGTGAACAGCTACAGGCGGCACCGGAGTTCTCCATGGTAGTCTCCTATAATCCCGGTTACCAAAGTGTGCTCAAGGAGTTGAAACAGAGTACCCGTCAGCGTTTTGTGGCGATTGAGTTCAACTACCCGTCGGCAGATTTGGAAAAAAGAATTATTGTGCGTGAGACGGGTGTGGATGCACAGAGCGCACAAAATTTGGTCAAATTTGCGGAGATGACCCGAAATTTGAAAGGGAGTGGACTGGATGAGGGGGCCAGTACCCGTCTGCTGGTCCATGCTGCGAAACTGATGGTCTCAGGGATTTCACCGATCACTGCCTGTAGCGCAGGGATTGGGCAGGCATTGACGGATGACCCGGATATGGTTGCAGCAGTGCAAGAACTGAGTGCTGCGCTGTTCTGATGCATCCGCTGAGTGTTGTAGAGCTGGAGCAGCGCCTCGACCAGGTACTGGAGTTGGATCTGGTGCGCCTCTCACCAGAGCAGGCAGCACAGGCGTTGGCTCCATTTTCCCGTGAGCAGCAGGAGCGAGCACTACACTGGTCACAGATCGCAGCACAGGCTCATGTGCAGATTGGGCAACAGATTTCGATCCATGCGGCCCTTGCACTGCCTCTAATGTCTGATGAAGTCATGGGGCGTTGGGTCTACCATGCGCTCGATCTGTATGACCGAAAAGGCCTGTTTCCAGCTATAGAGGCGGTTAAGTCTGTCGAACGTTACGCTGCAGAGGCCGAAGCACGTGCCCGTGGCGTGGGGTTTGATGAGACCGTGGGTATGTTGAGCCACTTTCTACAGGGGCTGTCGGGACGGCACCTGCAAATTGAAGAGGGGGAGAGCCTCTGGACCGATAGTGAAAAGGTATTTCTGCCCTCGTTTGTCGGCCACTTTGAGCAACGAGACGATAATTTTCAGCTCTATAAGGCACAGTTGGTCACTCTCTGGGCGGAAAACTGGTATGGAACCTGGCGTCTGGTACAGGGAGAACCGGTGCAGACCCGCATTTCCCAATGGCTCTCTGTGCGCGCAGACAAGGTGCGGGATCTGGCGTTTCTGCAGCGTCTGGAATTGATCCGCATTGATGTGGTACTCAAAAGGGTATTTCCCGGCATATTCAGGCAACGAAATCGACTGTTACAGATGGTGGGGACCCCTCTCATCCCTTCAGGTTGGGAGTATGCAGTTGCAGCACTGTCGGACTTGCAGGCCTCTCTGGAGACCTCACTGCTGTGGCTGGACAGGCTGGATGGAGAGGCTCCCGCACGACTCTGCTACCAGGAGATATGGCAGATTGAAGCGGTTGACAGNGCAGCACGGGCACGTAGTGAAAAAGAGCGAGGCAGTTTTCAGTANCTGTTATGGAAGATGGCAGATGAACTG
This sequence comes from Gammaproteobacteria bacterium, assembly GCA_013349825.1. Classification (GTDB taxonomy): domain Bacteria; phylum Pseudomonadota; class Gammaproteobacteria; genus Thiopontia. Next base: position 10,244 of record DUYW01000009.1, read on the forward strand.
CAGTTGACTGAGCAAGAGCAGCAACAGGCCAAATTTGAGTGGCACCAAAAAGAAAATGGTGAGCAGCAAGAGAGTGTTGCCGAGGTTGAACTGTTACTCGAAGATCAGCCGGTTGCGCCGCCTGAGATCATGAATGCGTTGACCCGTTCCATTATTCAGGACTTTGGAGAGCTCCCTCCTGAATATCTCCACCCTGTAGGGGATGCACAGTTTGATCCTGAGCGGCTTGCCAGAAATGCACAGGATGTGTGGGGAGGAACCTATCATGAGGAGGGAGCCTTTCTCTATGATGAGTGGGATGGGTCACGTCTCAACTATCGCAAGGGGTGGGCGGTGCTGCGGGAGATGGAAGCAAAGCTTGGGGATGGCAACTTTGTGGAAGAGAGCATCCATAAATACCAGCGCCTGGTTGGTCATCTTCGAAAGAGTTTTGAGGCGCTGCGCAGTGCAGATCTACTGCTGAAACGGCAGGAAAATGGTGATAGCCTGGATGTAGATGCGGTAGTGGATGCGATGGCGGACCACCAGCAGGGGCAGGAGATGAGCGACCGGCTCTATCTGCAAAATCGCCGACATAACCGTTCTATTGCAGTGATGTTGATGGTGGATATGAGTGGCTCTACCAAGGGGTGGATCAACGATGCTGAGCGTGAATCATTGGTGTTGCTATGTGAAGCATTGGAGGCACTGGATGATCGCTATGCAATCTATGGCTTCTCTGGCTGGACCCGAAAGCGCTGTGAGGTTTTCCCTATTAAGGTTAAACAGAAAATAGCTGGAATTGAGTCCCAGGACTACACCCGTATGGGGGTTGCCATCCGTCATCTGACAGCGCTGTTGAATGGGGCGGAGGCACGTACCCGGTTGCTGATTACCCTCTCAGATGGAAAGCCGGATGACTCTGATGATTATAAGGGGGAATATGCCATTGAAGATACCCGGATGGCGCTGTTGGAGGCTCGTAGAACAGGGGTTCACCCTTTCTGTATCACTATTGACCAAGAGGGGCAGGAGTATCTCTCACACATGTATGGTCCAGCCGGTTACACCGTGGTTGATGCGGTTGAAAAACTACCTTTCAAGGTGGCAGATATCTATCGGCGACTCACGTTGTGAGTCGCCGAATAACAGGGTGTAAATTGCTTGTTCAGGGGCTTCTTATTGAGTCAGGTAGAGAAGGTCTCCCTCCAGCTCAATCTGGTAGGTCGGAGTACACCCCTTGTCTGGACCCGTTGCTTCACCACTCTCCAGATCAATGACCCAATTGTGGAGTGGGCAAGTGACACGATTACCATGAACGATGCCTTGAGAAAGTGGCCCCTGGCGATGAGGACAACTATCTTTGACAGCAAAGAAGGTCTCTTCAGCCGTTCTGAAGATGGCGATATCTCCCTCGTCGGTGGATACGGTTCTTGATCCGCGTAGCGGGATTTGAGACGGTTTTCCAATCTCGATGCGTTTTGGTTGATTCATTATTTTCTTCTCTCTACTGAATGGGGGGCTGTCGCCTACAGGGATGCCATCGGCATAAATGTCTGAGCTGCCTCAGTTCCTGCTGCATGTTGCTCCCAGGGATCAATTTGTGCACTCTGTTGAGAGATGGCGAAGCGCTCAGCCAGCTCTTTACGTAGCGTCTCATTTTCAACGATCTTCTCCTTGATGAGATGAAGACCAACACGCTCAACCCAGGGTGCAGTACGCTCAAGATAATAAGCATCCTCCCTGTAGAACTGCGTGAATGCGGCGCAGTACTCCATCACCTCCTCTTCGCTGTCCACTTTTGTCAGCAGGTCGGTCACTCTGACCTTGATACCACCATTCCCTCCAATATGGAGTTCATAACCGGAATCAACACAGACGACACCGAAGTCCTTGATGGTGGCCTCAGCACAGTTGCGAGGACACCCGGAGACAGCCAGCTTAAACTTGTGCGGCATCCAAGAACCCCAGGTAAGCTGCTCCAGTTTGACGCCCAGCCCTGTTGAATCTTGTGTTCCAAAACGACACCACTGGCTCCCAACGCAGGTTTTAACGGTGCGCATAGCCTTGCCATAGGCGTGTCCAGAGACAAAGCCCGCCTCGTTTAAATCACTCCAGAGTGCAGGAAGATCCTCTTTCTGAATACCAAACAGGTCAATACGCTGACCACCGGTTACCTTAACCTCCGGGACCTTAAACTTATCTGCGACATCGGCAATGGCTCTGAGTTCATCTGGTGTAGTCAGCCCTCCCCACATTCTGGGGACCACAGAGTAGCTGCCATCTTTCTGGATATTGCCATGTGCCCGCTCATTGACGAAACGGGATTGCGGGTCATCATATTCTCCTGGCCAGGCCGCGAGAATGTAGTAGTTCACTGCGGGGCGGCAGATATGGCAACCATCACTGTTTTTCCACTCCAGTGCGTGGAATACCGCATCATGTGATTTCAACTCCAGTGTCTTAATCGCCTTTTGTACCTGATCATGTGGAAAGGTGGTGCAACCACAAACAGGTTTCTGGTTAGGGGTCTCTTCATAGCCTTCACCCACCGTTGAGGCAAGGATCTGCTCAACCAGTGCAGTGCATGAGCCACAGGAGGCCGATGCCTTGGTGTGAGAACGAACCTCATCCAGCGTAAATAGATTGTTTTTATGGATTGCCTGGGTGATGTCCCCTTTACAGACACCGTTACAGCCACACACTTCCGCATTATCTGGTAGTGACATGACTTGCAGGTCACCATGACCGGAATCACCCAAGTGAGCCTGGCGGAACAGTAAAGAGTCACGTAACTCGGTGACATCCGTGCTGTCACGCATCATCTGGAAATAGCGTGCCCCATCAATGGTGTCACCGTAGAGTACAGCCCCTTTGATACGATTGTTTGCCAGCACCAGCTTCTTGTAGATACCACGGTTGGGGTCCTGATAGAGGAGTACATCATCTCCCTCTTCTTCACGAAAATTTCCGGCAGAGAAGAGATCGACACCAGTTACCTTGAGTTTTGTTGAGGTAACAGAGCCGCTGTAAATACCAATACCGTACTGTGCCAGGTGGTTGGCAACTACTTTGGCCTGCTCAAATAGTGGAGCCACCAACCCATAGGTGGTCCCGCGATGTTCAACACATTCGCCTACAGCGTAGATTTTCGGGTCATAACTCTGCATGGTATCGCTGACGACCACGCCGCGATTACAGTAGAGGCCAGAGGATTTGGCCAGATCAATGGAGGGGCGAATACCCACCGCCATCACCACCAGATCAGCGGGGATCTCTAACCCATCTTTGAAACGTACCGCTTCAACCCGCTGTTTACCAAGAATTGCCTCGGTCTCAGCCTCCAGCAGAAACTTGAGCCCATCGTCCTCCAGCTTGCGTTTTAACAGTTGAGATGCAGCATCATCCAACTGCTGATTCATCATTACGCTGCTGATATGGACAACGGTGACACTCATTCCCTGTCGCTTGAGTCCATTGGCCGCTTCAAGGCCCAGCAGACCTCCACCGATGATGACTGCATGTTTGTGGTTCTGGGCCGCGTTAATCATTGACTCGACATCTTCCAATGTACGAAATCCGATGACACCCTCTAGATCATTGCCGGGAATTGGAAGGATAAAGGGTAGAGAGCCTGTTGCCAGTAGCAGACGGTCATAGTGGACTGTACGTTGATCTGCCAGCGTCACTTCACGGCGACCACGATGAATGGATGCAGCCGGTGTGCCTGCTAACAGGTTGATGTTGTGTTTGCTATACCACTCAGGGGTATTGAGTATAATATCGTCAAACTGTTTATCTCCTGCCAGCAGGGGGGAGAGCATAATCCGGTTGTAGTTGGGGTGGGGTTCATCCCCGATCACAGTGATCTCATACTGTTGTGGGGCTACCTTCAGTAGCTCTTCGACAGTTCTCATGCCGGCCATTCCATTGCCGATTACAACCAGTTTCTCTCTCATTAATCGATCCCTAATATTGAGTTATTGGATAGCTTGTGTGGATAGCAGCTATGTTCTTCTGGATAAGTATTTTGCAAACGCTGTGCCAGCTAATTGTGATTCACTTAAGTTATTGAATAGATTGACTGTAGTTTTGGTTTCATAAGGTTTTGTTGAGTTCTGTTCTACCAGGTCGCACTTTTCTGGTGCGGGCAAAAGAGCACTGACCCATTTGGGCGCATCATCGTGATCACACCGGATCAAGAGACACCCTCAAAAGATTCTGTTTCAATATTGCACCATTCAAGCGCATTGTCGGCCTGAATTGGTTCAAAGTATTGCAATGCGTTGAGTCATTGATCTTGTTAGTAGATTGTGGGTGAGTATGTTTTACATATTTATCAATTGATTATATGTTTTTTGTCGGGTTGGCACACTCACTGCAATGTCACTTTGAGAGTGCAAGTTATTCTACATTGCCTCAACCCATTCAATATTGCTAAGAGTAGAAAATCCATGAATTCATCCGAGCATACTGCTAACCACGCCATCCCTAACCTCTTCTCATTTACCGGAAAGATCAAAATTCTGCACATGAGCTGGTTCGCATTCTTTATCACCTTTATGATCTGGTTTAACCATGCGCCTTTAATGGCAACCATACGGGAAACATTCAACCTCACATCGCAAGAGGTCAAAACCCTGCTTATTCTTAATGTGGCGCTGACCATCCCTGCGAGAATCATTATCGGTATGTTGGTCGACCGTTATGGACCCCGTATTGTCTACTCCATTCTGTTAGCGGTATCCGGTGTTCTTTGTATGCTCTATGCAATGGCAGACAGTTTTGAGCAGTTGGCCATTACCCGTTTTATGATGGGTTTTGTCGGAGCGGGCTTTGTAATCGGTATTCGTATGGTCAGTGAGTGGTTTCCTGCCCGTGAGGTGGGGGTAGCTGAAGGGATCTATGGAGGTTGGGGAAATTTTGGTTCGGCTGCCGCAGCGATGACTCTGCCCTCACTGGCACTATTCTATGGCGGCGAGGATGGATGGCGTTATGCGATTGGATCTACGGGTGTGGTTGCGATCCTCTACTCCTTTGTCTACTACCTGAATGTAAGCAATACTCCAAAAGGTTCTACCTATTTCAAGCCCAAAAAGTCAGGCGCAATGGAGGTGACCAGTAAAGGGGATCTGGTTCTCTATCTGCTGATGAATCTTCCGATGTATGTGGCACTGGCTGTACTCAACTGGAAACTCAGTCCAGCCAATCTCGGTCTTTATAATGAGGGTATTGTCCTCTTGATCTATGGTCTGCTGTTTGCACTGTACTTGGTTCAAAGCTTCAGAGTGCTGGAGGTCAACCGTCACGTATTGAAGGGAGAGGTCGCTGAGATTGACCGCTACTCCTTTAAACAGGTGGCTATTCTGGATCTGTCCTATATGGTCACGTTTGGTTCGGAGTTGGCCGTTGTCTCGATGCTCCCTCTGTTTTTTCTCGATACCTTTAACATCAGCGCAATATTAGCCGGTATGCTCGCCTCAGGTTTTGCCTTTATGAATCTGGTTGCGCGTCCTGGCGGAGGGTTGTTGAGTGACCGTTTTGGTCGTAAAAAGACCTTGATCATTCTGCTGATCGGCTCGATGATTGGATATATAACCCTCAGTAATGTGGATGGAACCTGGGCACTTCCACTGGCAGTGATGGCCACTATGGCTTGTTCATTTTTTGTACAGGCGGGAGAGGGTGCTGTGTTTGCAATGGTGCCGCTGGTAAAGCGTCGTCTTACAGGTCAGGTTGCGGGAATGGCTGGTGCCTATGGTAATGTAGGGGGTGTGACCTTCCTGACTGTACTCTCTTTTGTGGAGCCTGCACTGTTCTTTATAACCATTGCGGTGGCTGCCTTTGTAGTGATGATCCTGGTGGCGCTGTTTCTGGAAGAGCCAGAAGGGCATATGGCCGAAGTGCTTCCAGATGGCACAGTCGAATTGATTGAGGTTAATTAATGGAACCCATTGTGGTTGGACAGGTATCTTCTGCGGGCATCAAGCCCGCCAATGATGATGCTTGTGGTGTCCATATTCCTCAGGGTTCTCAGCTCTACAATAAAGGCATTATTGCCGTGATTGCGGATGGTGTCAGCTCCAGTGCGGGGGCAGCGGAGGCGAGCCACTCCTGCGTACAGGGCTTTATCAACGACTATTACAGTACGCCGGAGTCCTGGACCGTCAGCACATCAGCCAGCAAGATCTTTTCTGCCCTGAATCAGTGGTTATTGGGGCATGGGCAGAGGGTTTTTTCCAACAGTCGCGATATGGTGACCACCCTTTCGGTGCTGGTGATCAAATCTTCAACGGCCTATATTTTTCATGTAGGGGATAGCCGTATCTACCACTGCCGTAGCGGTGTGGCAGAGCAGATTACCAATGACCATCATGTTCAGGGACGGGGAGATAAAAGGTATCTGGGACGGGCGATGGGTATCAACCACCATATTGAGGTAGATGCCCATAAGCTGAGTGTCAATCAGGAGGACGGTTTTCTGCTCACTACAGATGGTCTGCATGAGTTCATTTCATCATCAGAGATTAACGGTGTCATTGCACAATATGCGGATCAGCCGCAGCTGATCGCAGATACACTGCTTACAATGGCGTTGGAAAATGGCAGTGATGACAACATCAGTTGTCAATATGTACAGGTCAACCAGCTGCCTGCCGAAGATGAACAGTCATTCTATGAGCGAATTCAGGAACTACCGTTTGCCCCGGAACTCTCTGTCGGCATGTCCATGGATGGATTCAAGATTTTGCGGGAGCTTCACTCCAGTGCTCGTACACAGCTCTATCTTGCATACGACATACAACAAGAGCGTCAGGTGATCTTGAAGACCCCCTCGGTCAATTATGAAGATGACTCAACTTACCTGGATACCTTTCAACATGAGGAGTGGGCAGGGTTGCGGACCCACTCCCCGCATGTGATGCGTGTTTATGATATTCGTGAGCGCAGACGTTTTCTCTACTATGTCAGTGAGTATATCAATGGCATTACCCTGAGACAGTGGATGGCAGACCATCCTCAGCCAACATTGCAGGAGGTGAGAGCCATCGCAGAACAGATTATTCGTGGCTTACGGACATTTCACCGCCTGGAGATGGTCCACCGTGATCTGAAACCGGAAAATATAATGATCGACAGCCATGGCACGGTAAAGATTATTGATTTTGGCTCCACCCGTATCTCCGGTATAGAGGAGATCAGCTCCCCTGTCGATCATAGTCGTATTCTGGGTACCCGTAACTATACGGCGCCAGAAATTATTGCGGGGGGTTCAGGTAGCCCCTTTTCAGATCAATTTTCACTTGCAGTGATTCTCTATGAGATGTTGAGTGGAAAACTCCCTTATGGGGATCTGGGGGACCATCCCTCGATTGAAAAACTGCTGAGAAAGATCAAGCATAGCCACTATACGGTACTGAATCACCACACTAAAGAGGTACCCGTCTGGATGGCGGCCTCGATACAGAAGGCGCTCGACCCCAGCCCGGCAAAACGTTATCCGGCTTTTTCAGAGTTTTATCATGACCTGATTCAGGCCAACCCTCTGTTCCGAATCGACCACCATACACCACTCATCGAGAGAGATCCGCTCTCTTTTTGGAGAGGGCTCTCTCTGCTGTTGATTGTGACCAATATCACGCTACTCATATTGTTAAATACCTGAGAAAGCGTTGGATAACCACTTCAATCGTGATCTGGAAATGCTAATACTCTAATTAAGTGCATGAGATAACTAATGGATCGATTGACCATTTTTATCAGGTATGACATGGTAACCCTCTTACTGGGGAGTATTGGGAGGATTTGTGGGGGTACAGCAGTCAAGTCATCGTCAGAGGTCGGCGCAACCACTCTTTGTGCATCAATTGAGAGGAAGTCTGCTTGCGCTCCTGATTTCTGTGGTGGCTATTGGGAGTACCATCTATCACTTCTCTGAAGAGGTATTGATCCATACCGTAAAAACATCTCTGGAGTACCATGCGGAGTTCCGCAAAAGCAGAATTCTGGCACTCTTTGAGCAGCAAAAGAGATGGATGGAGGAGAGTGCAGAGGATGAGCCGTTTAAACGAGCGGTTACACGTCTGATCGACAGTTATCAGGTGGGTGAGGATTCGGCAATTTATGGGATCAACAGTAAACGGTTTCGTGATGAATACGGCTTGCTGCTTAAGGCTCAGGGGGTTGATGACCTCTTTCTGGTGGGAAGTGATGGCTCATTAGTCTTCTCTCTTCGAGGGATGGATGATGAGATCGGGGTGGATCTAAGTAGGGATGGCTTCTATGGCAAAACGATTATGTCGGATCTGATTGAGAAGGTCGTTGTTGAAAATAAAGTGGTCGTCTCAAAATATGGCAAGGTGGAACAGGTTGAATCCTCGACAGTACTGATGGGGGTACCGCTGTTCTCCAATTTTCCGGGGATTGAGGGTGACATAATCGCCATTATGGTACGCCCCTTCTCTTTGAGCAGACTGCGTGATTTGATCGAGAGCTACAGTGGTTTGGGTAATAGTGGAGAGGTGATGATTGCGCAGTGGCGTGGAAAGGGGATGGGGTCAGGGGTCAACTTTATCAACCATTTCAGAAATGACGGCATGCGCCAGCCTGATGAGGCGTGCCAACGCATTCGAATTGAGAAACCAGAACGTTTTCCGGTGCTTCATGCACTCAAGCAAGAAGATGGTTCTGGGTGGCTGTTAGATAATAGTTGTACTCCGGTATTTACTATCTGGAGCTGGTTACCGCAGCTGGAGTGGGGCATGGTGGTGAAACAGGATCGTGAAGAGATCATGGCACCTGTGGCGGATCTACAGCGTAATATTGTAATTGCAGCCTTGCTGGTACTGCTGTTTCTAATTTGGGTTATTCAGCGTCAGGCCAAGTCACTCGCCCAGCCTATTGAAGAGCTTTCCAATGCTACAGAACGGGGTGAGATTGATGAACATCAGCCGGGTAAGGTGGAGGAGGTCAACCACCTGGCTAGAGTACTACAGCAGCGTACCAAGGCTTTGGTGAATGCCAAACGTGAAACAGACCTGATTCTTGAGTCGATGGATGAGGGGCTTGCTGTTGTTAATTCAAGTGGTGTCATTATTCATGTAAACCCAAAACTGGAACTGCTGGTTGGTGTGAAAAGTGAACAGTTGGCAGGCAGACGGGTGGATACCCTGTTCTCTGAAGAGCAGGAGCTGCTCTGTAACAATGGTTCAACGATTCCAGTCAGCCTCTCACGCTCACTGTTGGATTCCGAAATTGGTGAACAGGGTAGAGAAGTGTTGGTGATTCATGATCTGCGAGAGTTGCTCAAAGCGGAAAATGCAGTGCGGGCCAATAAAACCAAAGATCAGTTCCTGGCAATGATGAGTCATGAGTTACGTACGCCACTCACTTCGATTATCGGTTACAGCGAGATGCTGGGACAGCAATCCTGGGAGCATCTGCAACAGAGAGAGCGCAATATGCTCCACTCTATAGAGGTTGCCGGGCGTACCCAGCTGGCACTGATTAACGATATTCTGGATATGTCGAAGATTGAGGCGGGTAAATTTGAGATTGATGAGGTGGACTTTGATCTTGAGTCACTCATTGATGAGATTCGTTATATTTTCTCAATTCGTGCACAGGATGGAGGGCTTGATTTTCAAATTTCTCAGAACACCCTCTTGAGTCACCAATTGATCGGAGACTCAAAAAGAATAGGCCAGGTATTGATGAACCTGTTGAGTAATGCAATCAAGTTTACTGAGAGGGGACGTGTCTCCCTGGAGGTGTTTCTTGATCAAGAAAAGCAGAAGATTCATTTCCGGGTTGAAGATGAGGGGATTGGAATGTCACCGGAGGTGCTGGATCGTCTCTTCCAACCCTTTGAGCAGGCAGACAGCTCTATTACCCGCCGTTTTGGAGGTACAGGGTTAGGTCTCCATATCTCGTGGATACTTGCAGAGCTGATGGGGGGGGCTATCTTGGTCGAGAGTGTCGAGGGTAAAGGTTCCTGCTTTCAGCTTAATCTGCCACTTTGTCTGAGTGAAAAACGGTCACTTGAACGGGTTGATAAAAACAGACCTGCTCAGCAGAGTAAATTCTATGGAAACGTACTGTTGGTTGAGGATAGTATCGAGTTGCAGAAGCTTGAGCAGTACATCCTGGAGTCGTTAGGTGTTTCGGTTAGTTTGGCCAGTCATGGTCAAGAGGCCGTCACCCTTGCATCAGTCATGACGTATGATTTGATTTTAATGGATATGCAGATGCCGGTCATGGGGGGGGTAGAGGCGACTCAAATTCTTCGAAAACAGGGGTATGGCGGGGCAATTGTTGCACTGACGGCTAATGTAATGCACCAACATCAACAAGAGTTTAAAGATGCGGGTTGTGATAGCTTCTTATCAAAACCAATCGATCAGCTAGAGTTGAAAAAACTGTTGCAGTGCTATCTTGTGGAGATACCTACAGAGGATCAGAGCAGTGTTGATCGAGTCAGTAGTGATATTGATCCGGTGATTCTGGAGAAATTGCATCCTGTTTTTCAGCAGCGAATGTCGGAGTTACAGGGTGAATTAAAACAGGTGCTTGCTGACCAGGACTGGGATGGTATCTATGCGATAGCACACAATATAAAAGGGAGTGCAGCGCCGTATGGCTATCCCGATCTATCTGATATTGCGGGGCAGATCTGTGATGATATCAACGCTCATCATACCGGTCGGGAAACCCATGATCTGACAGAGACATTAATTGAAGCCATTGATCAGGTTATCGATGGATAGCCCTTTCGAGATGTATTTTATTTATCGGCCCCCCAATGTGCTGTTTCAATTCCCTCACCAAGGTCAGCCTCAACCAATCTGTGCCGCACCTCTAACAGGCGCTCAATCAGTGCGGGTTCCGCTTGCTCGTAAGCAGTTGTGTCGGGTGTTCGCTTTACAACCACGCCCAGTAATTCAGTAATAGCATTACCAATCGAGTTCTGACTGATGGTGACAATCAACTTGCCCTCATCATTGCGGTAGATCAGTTGTTTGAAGGCGGGTTGCCAACGGATGGCATTGGCATATTTCGCATCAACAATGCACTGCTCACGTACCTTTTTGGCAGCAGCCAGAAAATCATTATTAAACAGCAGCTTTCTCTCAACCTGTTCAGGAAACCAGGTCTCTTTAGGGATTGGAGCATTTCGGGTGGAGACCTGGGTGAAGAAGGTTCTGTAAAAATCGATGAAACCTTTGAGGATCAGATCATACTCATGCCAGAAAAGGCTATCCTTAAGTGCATCGGCCCCCCCCTGAATCTCCCAGCTTGGAAGTCCTTGCGGGTAACCGGTTAATCCGATGGTAGCTGATTTTTCGTCGGTTGGTTTGAGTATCTTCAGCTCCAGACAGGTGAAGAAATCTTGATAGACATCGCGCATATAGGCCTGGAACAGACTGTGTTGTCCGCCATCGGTCAGGTTTGGATTTTCTGGTTCTGCGGGGCTTGCATTGATCAGCTCTTTTTTGTCAAAAACAATGAAATGGTTATGCAGCATGCGGATGCTGGGCACTCCTGGTGAAGTTAATGACCAGGTTGCATCCAGGCTCGCTTCACCGGCAAGCACCAGTGCCTCATCCGGGTCTGGGAACTCCTCCAGCATGTAGTCAATGATGATCTGGTTCATTCGGTTCCAGACGTTTTTTACCTCAACAGGGACTTGAGTACGGCGTACCGGGCGGCCCAGTGGGTTGAGTACTGTTTTTGAGGTGTTGTAGATAATTGAGGTGTCGAACGTGGTGCTGTGGCCTAACGCCTTGCGATAGAGCAGTAGATTCTCAGGGTTTCTCAACAGGCCATTGTTGTGTTCCAGATCATTGAGGTTTTCAGTACTGTTGAAGAACTCATTGGGTTTCATCCCATCTGGAACTTCCAGCGGAATGGGGCGAAACGGGGTGTTGATCTCTCTTGGGCCTGCACTCATATCGGTCTCTTCCTTCAATTTTAAACCGGTTTCATCAACAACGGATTATACTGTACTCCTTGAGTGGTGAGGGTAGAGCGTATGTTTTTATGAAACGTTTTAGTAACTATTCAGCTCACCCCTGAAATCCGCCAGTCAAAGTTTTCATCTGGAAGCTGAGGCGGGATCAGTAGGGTATCCTTAGTTGTTGAATGGCTTCTCTATCATCAACTGATCGAGTACTTGAATGGTTTTTGGTTGATCCCAGTGTATAGAGCGGTTCACCGAGTAGCGTACTCTACCACTGCGGTCAACCAGAAAAGAGGTGGGCATACTGAAGACATTCCACTGCTGGGCGACCTCTCCATCCAAGTCAAACAGAACAGGGAAATCGATCTTCACCTTCGCCATAAACTGACTGATCTCAGAGGGGCTCTCCTGGAAGTTGATGGCAGCAATCTCAAGCCCGTGCGCTTTGTAGCGCTGGTAAATGTGGTTCATTGAAGGCATCTCTTCAATACAGGGGGGGCACCAGCTGGCCCAGAAGTTGACCAGCACCACCTTTCCTCTCAGTTGAGTCAGGCTCTGACTGTCACCATTCAGGTTTTGAAGGGTGAAGTTGGGGGCTAAAGGCTGTTCAGGAATCTCAATCAATCGGGATAGATTTTTCTCCCCAACCCCTCTTTGTGGCTGTGCTTCAGTTGCAGCAGCCATATCTGGAAATGAGCTGAACTGCATCTGCCGATGAATCTGTTTCAGATGTTGTGGAAACTGTTCACGTACCGGCTGTTCTGCAGGGTACTTTCCTGGTTCATGCATAATGTACCAGTCACGAATGTTGGCAAGCGGGAATAGAATGGCCGCAGACTCTGCTTCCCATAATGCCTCCACTATTTTGGATATTCTCTTTGCGTGTTGCCCCTTTTCGGGTTGAAACAGGGTTACCGGGATATTGGTCTGAGAGAGGATGGGAGCCGCTGTGGGTTGGTCACCGGCACGAGCGGGGGCGCTGAAGAGGTTGGGATAGAGAAGCGCCGCACCGCTGATGCGGTTACGGTTCTGGTATTGTTGTTGCCACCGTCGAATACCGCGCAACAGGGCGATCGACATCTTGTCATAGGAGACCAGAAGAATCTGCTTATCCGAGTGTTGGTGAGCGGCCTCAATCAGAGCTGCAATATGAGAGCCATCCAGTGAGAGGATTGAGGCATCATCACGGGTCAGGAATAGATCCTCCAGTACGCGGGTTGACCACACCTCCACACCACTCTGCTGGAGTTCTCCCAGTAGCTGATCAAGGTGTGGGCGCTCCTCTTCGACTAGGTCGGTAATCCACAGGGTAAGGAGATCTCCTTCGGCCTCCATTACCTGGATCTCAAAATCGTTCTCAACGCTGTCCTGAATGGTCAATGCATGGCTATTGAAGAGTGGAAGGGTGAGCAGTAGATAGAAGAGTGTTCGGAACATGGTATTGAGGGTAGGTATGGTATGGTTTACGTTCATTATCCTGGTTATGAGTAATCTATTGTAGAGGCCTTATTCAGGGGGTCTTAATTCTCTCAATGTTATAACAATAAAATAGGGGAAGTTGAGTATGTTTGAAAATCAGAATGTTATTCGGGGTTTGGGCAGGCTGTCGATCTCTGTGTTGATTGCAATGGTGGCGCTCTTTTCGGTCGAGGCCAAAGAGGTCACAATCAGTCATCAAGGGTTAATACTCAACGGAGAGTTGATGTTGGCGCAAGAGAAGCCAATTGAAGAGGGTGTTCTGCTGCTCACACACGGTACATTGGCCCACAACAGGATGGAGATCATTACCGGGCTGCAAGAGCTGCTGGCAGAGAGTGGTGTCAGTACGCTGGCGATCAATCTCAGTCTGGGGGTCGATAATCGTCATGGCAGTTATGATTGCACCGTACCGCACCGCCATCATCACACCGATGCTGTGGATGAGATGGTTGCCTGGATCGACTGGTTGGAGCAGCAAGGGGTAAAGCAGATTGATGTGATGGGTCACTCTCGTGGTGGCAATCAGGTTGCCTGGTTGATGGCAGAAAAGGATCGTTCAACCCTTCGTAAGGGGGTGTTGCTGGCCCCGGCGACCTGGAGTGAAGAGAAGATGAATAGCGGCTACAAGAAGCGCTACAACGAAGCGCTAAATGGTCTCTACGCCAAGGCGGAGGCACAGGTTGCAGCGGGCCAGGGTGAGAGCTTGATGGAGCATACGGGCTTTATCTATTGTGCCGATGCCTCTGCAACGGCCTCTGCATTTGTCTCCTACTATGGTTCCGATATTCGCCGCCACACCCCCAACCTGTTAAAGCGTATTGGCAAGCCGGTGCTGGTGGTTGCCGGCAGTGAAGACAGTGTGGTGGGGCCGCTGGCACAAGATGTAGAGCCTCTGAGTGGAGAACAGATTCAATTTATCTTGATCGATGGGGCAGATCACTTCTTCCTGGATCTCTACCTGGAAGAGGTTGCAGAGGAAGTGGTTGAGTGGCTGCAGCAGTAACGTTTGGTACCCTTTTGAGAGATCACTGCTATTGTCTCTGATTCTTACAGGTAGCGCTCGCCAAGCACGTTTTCTGCGTGATCGCTGGGCAAAGCAGCAGCTCGAATCAGGACGAACAGCTTGGGAGACACCACCGATTCTCTCGCTGCAGGCGTGGATGCGCCAGCAGTGGGAGCACTGTTTACAGCAGGGGGTCACACTGCCGCTACTGCTCTCACCGGATCAGGAGCGCAGAGTGTGGCAGCAGTGCCGTCCTGATCAACTACGCGATGCCGAAGGGTTTCTGCGTCAGGGTGATCTGATCGACCATGCCATGCGAGCCAATCGACTGTTTCACCTCTGGAGAGAGGATGATGAGTTTCTGGGTCTGCTGCTCAACGATACCCATCTTGAAGAGATGGAGCTGTTTGCGCTCTGGCAGCAACAATTTGAAGAGCAGTGTCAGCAGCACCAGTGGTTAGCGGGAGCAGGTTTGGCTGAGCTGCTTGGTGAGTTGCTACTAGACAATGTAATCACTCTACCGCAGCGGCTTGAGCACTATGGTCGATCACAATGGTGTCGTGCCGAGCAGCGCCTGTTAGAGGTCCTGGAACAGTCGGGGGTTGTGTTGAAAGAGGTGGAGCTGCCACGCCTACAGGTTAATGAAAAATTGGTGGTCAGCGCTGATCCTGATCGAGAGGTTGAAGCCGCTGTATCGGCGATCAAAGACTGCCTACAGGCTACACCAGAGGCCCGTGTCGGCGTGGTGGTTCCGGGATTGACAGCCAGACGTCGACAACTTGAGGTTGGTTTCAGTGAGCAGTTGGCAGCGCAGAGTGCGGTGATGCCGGTACTGGCCTCACAACTCCCCTATCGTTTTTCCAGTGGCGACCTGCTGCTGGATGACCCCCGAATTCACCATGCCCTGCAACTGCTAAAGTTGGCACAACAGGGGTTGCCACTCCTTGAGGTATCAGCACTGTTACGTTCGCCATGGTTGCTGCTGGGGGCAGAGATGGAGGCGCGTAGCGTAGTGGAGCTGCAACTGCGTGGACAAAGTGAGCTGGAGGTTTCACTGCACTCACTGATTCGGCAACTGCATCCGGCAGGGGAGGATCAACTGCCATCAGCCCCCCGTTTTCTGGGGGCGTTGCAGGCACTGGAAGGGCTGGATCTTCTGCACTCCACAACCACGCACCATTGGGCAGAGCATTTTACCCGTGCGCTGGCCTTCTTTGAGTGGGCTGAAAATGGGGAGCAGAGTCATATCGCGCTGGCAGCCTACAATGGATGGCGTGAGGGGATGGACCGTTTCGTGGCATTGGGTGAATTTTTGCATGAGATCGAGGGTCGAAAGGCACTCTCTGAGCTGCGTCAGCTACTCTCCAGTATTGAATTAGAGAGTGGATCAGGTGGAAGGCAGACGGTTGAGATATTGACTCCTGAAGAGGCCGAGGGGGTGCAGTTTGACCTGCTCTGGGTGATGGGGTGTGATGATCGCCAATGGCCACAGAGTAACCCGATTTGCCCATTTCTCCCGCAGCAGTGGCAACGAGAACGTATTCCAAGGGTAGACCATTTGGGTGCACAACAGCAGAGCCAAAAGCGCTTTGAGCGCTTTAGAGCGTGTGCAAAACAGCTCTTTTTCAGCTACAGCGAGAGCGAGAGTGCAGGTGCTGAGGAACAACAGCATGTGACGCCACTGTTGAGTCAGGTGGTGTTAGATGAGATGGACCCACAAGAGGCAAACCCACAAGAGACAAATCCAAAGGAGACAGAGCGGTGGTGGTTACCACAGCAGCCTTTGGAGTTGGAGCCGATTGAAGATTATCAGTCGCAACTGCCAGCAGGCAGTCACGTACGTGGTGGCAGTGGGTTGTTGGTGGATCAGTCGCAGTGTCCGTTTCGTGCCTTTGTACGCCACCGCCTTCAGGCGCGATCCATGGAGCAACCACAATCAGGTCTGGATGCACGGCAGCGGGGTACCTTGTTGCATGAACTGCTAGAGCGTTGCTGGAGAGAGATCGGACGCTCCTCGGAACAGTTGCACAAGATTGATGAGCCGACTCTGCAACAGACCATCTACAAGATTGCGGCAGGGACGGTTGAACAGTTTCGTGACACCAGAAAGGGGGCTATAGGACCGCGTTTTTCCGAAAATGAGGTTCAGCGGCTCTCTGCGATGACGCTAAGCGCACTGCAGCTGGATCGACAGCGTGTGCTGCCCTTTGTGGTTGAAGAGATGGAGCAGCAGCATCAGATTGAATTGGGTGGCGTTGTGCTCTCTATCAAGATGGACCGGGTTGATCGTACTGAGGACGGACGCCGGATATTGATCGACTACAAGAGTGGAAAGGTGAACCGGGCCGACTGGGAGGGGGAGCGCCCCAAGGCACCACAACTGCCCCTCTATGCCATTCTGCTAGAGCAGGTGGCTGCAGTACTCTATAGTCAGATCAAAGCAGATGAGGTGCTCTATAAAGGAGAGCAGCAGGAGGAGGCCGTTCTGGCGGGAGCGCAGGGGGGTAAGCGCCGTCCTGCGGTTACCGTCTCCGAGAACTGGTCAGCACAACTGAAACAGTGGCACCATGCGGTAGAGGCACTGGCAATAGAGTTTCGTAACGGAGTGGCTACGGTTGACCCTCAAAAGGGAAGCAGTAGCTGTCAATATTGTGGTCTGGAACCGCTGTGTCGGGTGGAGTTGTAGCAATGGGATCACAACAGCAGTTACTGGATCAGGATCAGCAGGTGCGTCAGGAGGTGCTCGATCCAGAGCGCTCCTTTATTGTTCAGGCCCCTGCGGGTTCCGGTAAAACCGAATTACTGACTCAGCGTATTCTCAGGTTGTTGGCACGGGTCGGTGAGCCAGAACATATTCTTGCGATCACCTTTACCCGTAAGGCAGCAGCTGAGATGCGAAGTCGTCTGTTGGAGACGTTGAAACATGCGGCACAACAGCCCTGTCCACAGCAACCTCATCTGGCGCAGAGTTGGAATCTGGCACGAGCGGTATTGGCGCATGATCAGCAACAGGGGTGGAATCTGTTGAGTCACCCTGCGCGCCTGGAGATCCGCACCATGGATAGCCTCAATGCGCGACTGGTACGCCAGATGCCACTGCTCTCCACCTTCGGGGGGATGCCGAGGGTGAGTGATGATGCCGAGGAACTCTACCGGGCGGCTGCCAGAGCAACGCTGCAGATGGTTGAAGATGAAGATCTGGGAGAGGCCATCGCAACGCTGTTGCGCTGGCTTGATAATGATGCAGTACGGGTGGAGCGGATGGTGACGGAGATGCTTGGCCATCGCGATCAATGGTTACCCCATATTGTGGGTGGTGAGATCAACCGCCCCCTGCTGGAGCAGACGCTGCGCAGTTCAGTTGAGTCGATTTTGCAGCGGACAGAGACTGCTTTGAATCAGCTGCTTGGTCAGCAGGGAGTCGACGACCTGGTGGCATTGGCAGCCAGTGCTGCAGTGGTAGCTCAGCAGGGGGCAAAGCAGCCAGCGGTGATCCACTGTGATGGCTTAGTGCAACTGCCCGCAAGTGACGCCACTTCATTACCACTGTGGCAAGGGATCGCATCACTCTTTCTCAAGAGTGATGGAGAGTTTCGCCTGACCACAAGAAGCTGGACCAAGAATGAGGGGTTTCCGGCGGGAGAGCAGGGCAAACAGCAGAAGGCGATGATGCTGACGTTTTCGCAGCAGGTTTCGCAAAGTACAGCCGCAATGCTGATTCAGAAGATTCCACTGCTACCACCGGTCAACTATCTGGATCAACAGTGGGAGGTGATTAATGCGCTGTTCCAGGTGTTGATGCTGGCGCAGGCTAACTTGATGATGGAGTTTGAGTCACAAGGGGTTGTAGACCATACAGAGATAGCGCAGCGTGCTCTGCATGCACTGGGGAGTGATGAGGACCCTACGGCATTGGCGCTACGGCTGGATCACCAGATACACCATCTTTTGGTCGATGAATTTCAGGATACCGCACATGGTCAGTTTGATCTGCTGAGGCGGATTAGCGCTGAGTGGGCAGGGGATACATCTCGAACACTGTTTCTGGTGGGAGACCCGATGCAGTCGATTTACCGGTTTCGTCATGCTGAGGTAGGGCTTTTTATCAAGGCAATTGAGGAGGGGGTGGGTGAGATCCCGTTAAACTACCGTCAACTCAGTGCCAACTTCCGCTCAGAATCAGGGGTGGTGGAGTGGGTCAATAGCACCTTTTCCCAGCTCTTTCCGCAACAGTCGGATCGATTCAGCGGGGCGATTGCCTATGCCCAATCAACCTCCACTCGCACAGCGACCACAGCGCAGGCGGTCACCCTTCACCCTCAGTTGGAGGATAATCGTGAGGCGGAGGCAGAGCAGGTAGTTGCACTGATTCAGCAGACCTTGAGTGATTTGGGAGAGGAGAGCGAAGATAAGGTGGCGATTCTGGTCCGTTCACGTACCCATCTGCAACAGATTACCCTGCAACTCTACCGTGCCGGTGTGGCCTATCGAGCGGTGGAGATTGAGTCGTTGGGGGATCGTCCACTGGTACGCGACCTGATGACCTTAAGCCGTGCGCTACTTCATCTGGCGGACCGTGAGGCGTGGCTGGCTCTGTTGCGTGGCCCCTGGTGCGGACTCTCGCTACAAGAGTTACTGCTATTGGTGGAGGGCCAGCCTCACACGACTCTCTGGACTTTGATGGCTGATGAAGTGCGTGTGTCAAAACTATCTACAGCGAGCCAGCAACGGCTACAGTGGTTGCATGAAGAGGTGACTCAGCTGTTTCAGCAGCGCGGTGAACAACCGTTGGTGCGTTGGATTCAATACGGGTGGCGTCGTCTGGGGGGGGCAGCGGTTTACCTGCAGAGAGGTGAACCGGGACAGTCACAGCGTGAGGCTGCAGCCTTCTTTGAGCTGCTGCAAGAGATGGAGCAGTCTGGCGAAGTGGTTGATCTGCTACGTCTTCAGCAGCGGCTACAGCGACAGAACCTCCGGTCTGAGCCATCACTCAACGCCGATGCACCAAGAGTTGAGGTGATGACCATTCACAAGTCGAAGGGGTTACAGTTTGATACCGTTATTTTGCCCGGATTGGGGCGCAAGCCACGTGGTAATGACCATAAACTACTCCATTGGCTGGAGGTGCCGCAGCAGCTAGATGAGGGGGCGGAGACCATGCAGTTGTTGCTCTCTCCAGTGCGTTCAGCAATGCAGTCCGCAGACCAGGATGTACTGGGGCAGTATGTGCGTAAGATTGAGCAAGAGCGTGAGCAGAATGAACTCTCGCGTCTGCTCTATGTCGCCATTACCCGCGCCGAACGACAAGTGCATCTGTTGGGGGCCACCAGAATCACCGCTAAAGGAGCGTTGGGGCATCCCGCTTCCCACTCCTTGCTGGAACAGCTCTGGCCATGGCATCAAGAGCCGTATCAACAACAGTTGGAGCAGGCCGATCTGGAACAGCTACAACAGCAGGCACAGTTGCCACCACTGAATCAGTCGCCGCCTCAGCGACTCACCTCAATCTGGCGGTTACCAACCCCGCCTCAACCGGTGGTGCCGTTGACCCCGCTGCCAGAGTTGCAAAGTGTCTACCAATGGGGCTCAACCAGCGCCATCCACATCGGTACCGTTGTCCATGCACAGTTGCAGTGGATTGCAGAGAGTGGCGTAGAGCGCTGGGTTGGGGAGAGTCTGCAGCCTTTGGCTCAACGTGCAAATCACCAGCTACTGCAGTTGGGTGTCGCTCAAGAGGTGCGCCCCAAAGCAACAGAACGGGTGGTTGAGGCGCTACAGCGGGTATTGGATGACCCGCAAGGGCGATACTTTCTTGCCAGTCATGATCAGGCGAAAAGTGAATGGCCACTCACAGCGCTGCTGGAGGGTGAGCTGACCCATATCACTATCGACCGTACCTTTGTTGATGAGGCGGGGGTCCGCTGGATTGTGGACTGGAAGAGCAGCAGCCACAGTGGTGGCGGTTTGGAACAGTTTTTGGATAGTGAGGTGGAGCGCTATACGCCGCAGTTACGCAAGTATGGTGCAGTTGTGAAGCAGTTGGAGGTTCGCCCTCAAAAACTGGTGCTCTATTTCCCGATGCACCAGGCGATGCGTGAAGTGGTGTAACTCTGTTTTTCGATTCGCCCTACAGCTTTCCTTCAACCATCTTGTGGCGCTGTTTTAGATAGCGTTTGTACTGTTTGATCGCCTCTTCCTTGGATTGAGTAAGGCTTTTGGGTTGAATAAACAGCTCCATGCGTAGACGATCCTTCTCGGCACGTTCTGTACCAAAGGCCTCTGCCAGGGTGTACCAAGTGTGGGCTGCAGTAAAAGAGAACAGCTTTTCTTCATGAATCTTACCCACCTTGCGGGCCATCTCACCACGCTCGTCATCGGTAAAGGGGATGGGGTTAAGCGCCCGTTCTCCGAGCCAGTAGACGGTTCGTTGCGGAACGGTTTTGACCGGACCACCACTCTGGAACAGGGCACCGATCTCCTCCTGCAGTGCTGCCAGTTGTAGCAGATTGATCTTCTCTTTGATCCTCTCCTGTAGCGGGACCGCCAAGGTGAAACCATTCTCGATAGCCAGGGTTAATGCGAGCATTGCGCGGCTGTAGTCTTGTGATATTAGTTTACCCTCTGCATAGAGTTCGCCCAGCAGGTACTGAGCCTCACGCTCTCCGTTTCCGGCAAGACGGGTCAGTTCAATGATTGCCTCTTGACCTTTTCCGGAAGAGATGGCGCGTCTGGCATCCATCAGGTCGGCATAACAGGGGGTGGAGAGTATGGTTACCGAAACCAGTAACAGAAGGGTGTGGTGGAGTGATCTTTTCATGCACCCCATTATACCTGTAACAGTTCGATGTATAATGGAGACTATGTCAGGAAATTCAATTGGAAAACTCTTTACCGTAACCTCCTTTGGCGAGAGCCATGGGGCCGCACTGGGCTGTATTGTCGATGGCTGTCCACCGGGAATAGAGATCTCGGAGGAGATCATTCAGATTGATCTGGACCGACGTAAGCCAGGAACCTCGCGCCATACGACACAGCGTCGTGAAGATGATTTGGTGGAAATTCTCGCCGGGGTGTTTGAAGGTAAGAGCACCGGGACTCCGATGGGTCTGCTGATTCGCAATACCGATCAGCGCTCTAAGGACTACTCTGATATTGCAGATCGTTTCCGTCCCGGTCATGCGGACTATACCTACACTCAGAAATATGGCTTTCGGGACTATCGTGGCGGAGGGCGCTCTTCAGCGCGTGAAACGGCCATGCGGGTAGCCGCAGGCTCTGTTGCCAAGCAGGTATTAAAGGCACAGTTCGGGGTGGAGGTTCACGGTTATCTGGCTCAGTTGGGGCCAGTGGTCGTAGAAAAAATTGATTGGGATCAGGTACACCAAAACCCCTTCTTTTCGCCAGATGTAGACAAGGTGGAGGAGATGGAGGTCTATATGGATGCGCTGCGCAAAGAGGGTAATTCAATTGGTGCGCGGATTAATGTGGTGGCAACAGGGGTGCCGCCTGGTTGGGGAGAGCCTGTTTTTGACCGCCTGGATGCAGAGATTGCCCATGCAATGATGAGCATCAATGCGGTCAAGGGGGTAGAAATTGGTGCGGGATTTGAGTCGGTGGTGCAGAAAGGGACGCAACACCGTGATGAGATGACCCCTGAAGGTTTCAAGAGTAACCATGCGGGCGGTATTCTCGGCGGGATCTCTTCAGGGCAGGATATTCTGGTCTCAATGGCGCTCAAGCCCACCTCCAGTCTCCATCTGCCCGGAGACACCATCAACAGGAGTGGAGAAGCTGTTGAGGTGGTGACCAAGGGGCGTCATGACCCCTGTGTAGGCATTCGTGCAACACCCATTGCAGAGGCGATGTTGGCAATTGTGTTGTTAGACCATGCGCTGAGACAGCGTGGTCAAAATGGTGAAGTCCACTCTTCAACCCCCGTTATCTAAGGAACCTCTGGGTAAGTCATGAACAATTGCCTCGCGCCCATAGCACCCAACATCTTTGTTGCTCGACCTCGTTCCTCGGTTGAAAATCTTGCTAATAGCCCGCTACAAGGTGAATTGTGCTTGCGCAAGAGAAGGTGCCCTAGGGTATTGGTTGTGATCTTGGACGCTGTGAGCACGATTCATTTTGTCCAGACTACTTCAGAGCTTCCCTAATTGAAGTACCGGGTGTGAGCCAGCCACTCCCCTATCTCCGTCTCTCCAGTTTCTATCTCTTCTATTTTGCAACTCTGGGGGTATTGATCCCCTATTGGAGCCCCTATCTGGAGAGTCTCGGCTTTTCAATTATGGAGATTGGTGAGTTGACGGCTGTTCTGGCAGCGACCAAGGTGGTAGCTCCGAATATCTGGGGTTGGTGGGCAGACCACCGGGGGGAGCATCTTGGGGTGGTCCGTTTTGCCTCTCTCGCCTCCATTATCACCTTTGCCGGGGTTTTTGTTGGTAGTGATTACTGGTGGATGGCATTGGTGATTGCGGCATTCAGCTTCTTTTGGAACGCCTCACTGCCACAATTTGAGGCGGTGACACTCAACCATCTGCAGGGGCAGGTAGAGCGCTACTCCTCAATCCGGGCTTGGGGCTCTGTCGGTTTTATTGCAACGGTTGCACTACTGGGGTTGTTGCTGGAGCGCTGGGGGGTAGAGTTGGTGCCCATCGTGTTGATGGTGTTGATGGCCGGGATCTGGCTCGCAAGCCTTATGGTGCCGCGAGTCCCTGATCGGGATCATGAATCCGCTCCTCTATCGTTAAAAAGTGTACTGAGTCGACCCGTTGTGGTGGCACTGCTGTTTGTCGCCTTTCTTAATCAGGCAGCACACGGCACCTACTACACCTATTACACCCTCTATATGGAGCAGTTTGGCCATGATAAAGGGGTAATCGGGATGATTTGGGCGCTCAGTGTAGCGGCTGAAGTGGCGGTATTTACAGTGATGGCCAAGTGGGTTCCCCGTTTCGGAGAGCGTAATCTGTTGCTGATGAGCCTGCTGTTAGGGGCTGTGCGCTGGTTGATGACCGCACTGTTTGCAGAATCGCTGCTACTGATGTTTCTGGTGCAGATGCTACATGCCGCCAGTTTTGGAGTGATTCATGCGGTTTCGATCCATATGATTCATGACCTGTTTCGTGGCAAGCTACAGGGGCGCGGTCAGGCGCTCTACTCCAGTCTCAGTTTTGGGGTTGGTGGCGTGGTTGGAAGTCTGCTGGGGGGGTATGTGTGGACGACGCAGGGGGCCTCTTCCATCTTTATCTTATCGGCACTGCTCTCTCTGCTCGCCTTCGGGGTGAGTTGGAAGTGGATCTATATTAAAAAGTAGTAATCTTTTTGTTTGAGGTGGTGCGAAGCGGTGGGTGGAATAGTAGAATGGATACCTTTCTACTAAGGAACCTCTGAACATATCTGGGTAATTTGAATTACGTCCATAGCGCCCAAGATCAAGGCGAAGATCGTAGCCAATAGCAGGCTATTAGCAAGGTTTTCAACCGAGGAACGAGGTCGGGCAACGAAGATATTGGGCACTATGGGCGTTAGGCATTTACATATGACTTATTCAGGAGTTCCCTAACCCATTGACGGGACTGATTGGATGGCTGGTAAAACACTCTATGACAAACTGTGGGAAATGCATGTGGTTCGTACCGAAGAGGACGGCAGTGCACTACTCTATATTGATCGACAACTGTTGCATGAGGTGACCTCGCCGCAAGCCTTTGAGGGGTTGCGACTGGCGCAGCGCACTCCATGGCGGGTTGATGCGAACCTGGCAGTGCCCGATCACAATGTCCCTACTACAGAGCGTGAGCTGGGAATTATCGATCCGGTGGCCCGTACTCAAGTGGAGACACTGGACCAGAATGCCGATGAGTTCGGTATTACCGAATTCAAGATGGGTGATATTCGCCAAGGAATCGTCCATGTGATTGGCCCGGAACAGGGGGCAACACTACCGGGCATGACTATTGTCTGTGGTGACTCTCACACCTCGACTCACGGAGCACTGGGAGCGCTGGCCTTTGGCATTGGCACCTCTGAGGTCGAACATGTATTGGCGACGCAGTGTCTGGTGCAGAAGAAATCGAAGAGTATGTTGGTGCGAATCAATGGCTCAGTGGGTGTGGGCGTAACAGGAAAGGACATTGTGTTGGCGGTCATTGGCAAAATCGGTACTGCCGGTGGGACCGGTTATGCAATCGAGTTTGCCGGTGAGGCGATTGAGGCGCTCTCTGTTGAGGGGAGAATGACCGTCTGCAATATGGCGATTGAGGCGGGGGCCAGAGCCGGTATGGTGGCGGTTGATCAAAAGACAATCGACTATGTTAAAGACCGCCCCTTCGCCCCGACAGCGGCACACTGGGAACAGGCAGTCACTGCATGGCAAGAGCTGCACAGCGATGCTGGCGCGACGTTTGATACCATCGTTGAGCTGAATGGTGCGGATATTGCGCCACAGGTCACCTGGGGGACCTCTCCAGAGATGGTGGTGGCGGTCAGTGCAGCGGTACCCGACCCGGCAGATGAGACAGACGAAGTTAAACGCAATGGAATGGAGAGAGCGCTCACCTATA
Source organism: Gammaproteobacteria bacterium (assembly GCA_013349825.1). Taxonomy (GTDB): domain Bacteria; phylum Pseudomonadota; class Gammaproteobacteria; genus Thiopontia. Next base: position 35,232 of record DUYW01000009.1, read on the forward strand.
TGGGGCTGGAAGCCAGCGCCTCGATAGACTCTATACCCGTTGATAAAGTCTTCGTCGGCTCCTGTACCAACTCCCGTATTGAAGATCTACGCGCCGCTGCTGAAGTGGCCAAGGGTCGCAGCAAGGCAGAGAGTGTTAAGCAGGTGTTGATTGTTCCCGGCTCCGGTCTGATCAAACAGCAGGCGGAGCAGGAGGGGCTCGACAAAATTTTTATCGAGGCAGGCTTTGAGTGGCGTGATCCCGGCTGCTCAATGTGTCTGGCAATGAATGCAGATCGTCTGGAGCCGGAAGAGCGTTGTGCCTCCACCTCCAACCGTAACTTCGAGAGCCGTCAAGGCCTCAACAGTCGCACCCATCTGGTCAGTCCGGCAATGGCGGTGGCAGCTGCGGTAACGGGGCACTTTACCGATGTGCGTGAACTCATGGAGGGAGGCGTGTAATGGAAAAATTTACCCAACACAGCGGTTTGACACTGCCGATGGATCGCCCCAATGTGGATACCGATGCAATCATCCCCAAGCAGTATCTGAAATCGGTCAAGCGGGCAGGATTTGGCCCTAACCTGTTTGATGACTGGCGCTATCTTGATCCGGGTGATCCGGCAATTGATAATGCAAGTCGTCGTCCCAACCCCGATTTTGTCTTGAACCAGCCACAGTACGATGGTGCAAGTATCTTGATCGGACGTGAGAACTTTGGTTGTGGCTCCTCGCGTGAGCATGCCGTCTGGGCGCTGACCGATTACGGAATTCGTGCCGTGATTGCCCCCAGTTTTGCCGATATCTTCTTTAATAACAGCTTCAAAAATGGACTGCTGCCGATTGTCTTGAGTGAAGACCAAGTAGAGCAGCTCTTCGTAGAAGAGACAGCCACAGAGGTGTACCAGATTGCGATAGACCTCGCGGCACAGACGGTCACAACGCCCGCTGGCGCAAGCTTCTCTTTCGAAATCGACGAGTTTCGTAAGTACCGGCTGTTGAATGGCCTGGATGACATTGGGCTGACGCTACAACATCAGGATTCGGTCAAGACTTACGAAGAGCGCCGTAAAGCAGAAGCCCCTTGGCTGTTCGCATAACAAATACCGTTTAAGAAAATAGAGAGTAACGATGAGTAACAAGATAGCAGTATTGCCCGGTGACGGGATTGGTCAGGAGATTGTCGCCGAAGCGGTCAAAGTACTGGAGTGCCTGAAGAGTGATTTTGGCCTTTCGGTTGAGATGGAAAACGGTCTGGTTGGCGGTGCAGGCTATGATGCAAGCGGAACGCCGTTGCCTGAAGAGACATTGAAGCTCTCAAGAGAGGCTGATTCGGTACTATTGGGTGCGGTAGGTGGTTACCAGTGGGAGTCACTCGATATTGCAGTACGCCCTGAGAAAGGGTTGTTGGGATTGCGAGCCGAGTTGGAGCTGTTTTCAAATCTGCGCCCTGCAATCCTCTATCCACAACTGGCAGATGCCTCGACATTACGGGCCGATGTGGTCTCTGGCCTCGACCTGATGATTGTGCGTGAACTGACCGGTGGTATCTACTTCGGACAGCCGCGCGGTATCCGCACACTGGATAATGGCGAACGTCAGGGGTACAACACCCTGGTCTATGCAGAGCATGAAATTGAGCGCATCGGCCACTCTGCCTTCAAGATCGCAATGAAGCGCGACAAGCGTGTTACCTCAGTGGATAAGGCCAACGTACTCGAATGTACCGAGCTATGGCGTGAAGTGATGGAGCGTGTTGCCAAGGAGTATCCTGAGGTCGAGCTTTCCCATATGTATGTTGATAACGCAGCAATGCAACTGGTGCGCGCGCCAAAGCAGTTTGATGTGATGGTCACCACCAACATGTTTGGTGACATCCTCTCCGACTGTGCAGCGATGTTGACAGGCTCCATCGGCATGTTGCCTTCCGCCTCACTGGATGCGAATGGCAAGGGGATGTACGAGCCGATTCATGGCTCAGCCCCCGATATTGCAGGACAGAATATAGCCAACCCACTGGCCACCATCCTCTCGGTCTCCATGATGTTGCGCTACAGCCTGAACCAGGTAGAGATGGCAGACAAGATTGATCAAGCGGTCAACCGGGTACTGGACAACGGACTGCGTACCAAGGATATCCACTCCGAAGGAATGCAAGAGGTGAGCTGTTCAGCGATGGGTGATGCGGTAGTGGCAGCTCTGCGTAGTTAGCTGGAGCGGGTTTCACAACTATTTCATAAAGCTAAAGCAGATTTGAAGGGCGGAAAAAACCTGCTGAAACTGTCACCGTAGCTCCCTAATCTAGAGATAGCCCCAAAACCTCTGTGTACTTTTGATACCTGTACATTTGGACAGGTTGTTATTGAGTTCGAAAATAGGCTTAATAGATCAAGTATTCCTTTCCCATAGCGCAGCAAGTATGACCCTCTTTCTTGTTACATTTTGTTACAAAATTCAAATTGAATCGCCACATTGACAGTGTCATGATTACCGACATGAAAAAATATGAAGCGTTAGGTTTTATCTTTAGCATCTGTAGATCTTGTTGAGCTAAGCAGAATCAATCTAGTCCAATAATTACTAGTTCTGTATGGTTTACTGTTATGTTTCAAAAGACAAAGCCCATCACTGGTATAGAATGTGAGTAAAAATACAGAAAAAATGGATTTAAATACAAATGATCGCTTAGATGAGCTTCTTGATTATGTGCATCATGTAGGACGACTCAATCAAAAACCAATTTTCAGAATAGAAGAATATAAACAGCTGAATATTTGGGAACATGAATTCAAAGGGAAAATTGGAATTCAGCATAATATTATCGATGATGATGGTATTTCCGTTTGGTTAAGAATTGAGCGGTTAAAGAGGCTTGCACCGCCTCCAATCCCTGAACAAATCCAAGACTGGATTGCTGTTGGAAACGACCCTGAAAGTAATCCACAGATTAAAGATAAATTAATCAAAACATTACCAGAGCAAGAATCTAGTAAGCTTATTGATGAAGGAGTTGTAGTTGAGAGTGATGTTGTTGATCCGTTAAAAGAGCAAATTTCTGAAATAAAGCTGAAGGATGTAATATTTCGTCTAGAAAATAATCAACAAATAAAGACAGATATAGATAATTATCTTAATGAGCAATGGTTGCCTTGGTCTGAGGAAGAAAAACCACGAAGAGTTACGATTAAAATATATGACTCATTATTTAGTCTACAGCAAACCATTGAGGCACAGGGAGATGAGCAGCCAATAGAATTAATTTGGGGTATTGGAGTATGTCGGTGGATATGTGAAGGACACAGAATTAATCATCCGCTACTAGAAAAGCCGATTGAAATTGAAGTTGATAAAAAAGATGGAGCAATACTGATACATCCTCGAAATAATGAACCAACTATTGCTGTTGGTGCATATTTCGCATTAGGAAATCCAGGAGTGGATGCCCTTTTACGTTTTGGAAAAAAACACTTTTCTGAAATGTCAGAAGATATTGAATTTTCACCATATATTCATGAAAGTTTTGAACCGCTATTAAGGCAGGCTTCAACCCATCTAAGTGAAAGTGGTACATATTGGCCAAATGTTAACCCCGACAAAGAAAATCGTAAACCAAATAAGATAAGTGACTCTCTTGAGGTGACAGATAGTTGGATTATTTTTGCAAGACCAAGAAGTGCCACTGGATTTATCCAAGATATAGAGAGATTTCAGAAGAAACTTGAAGGATCAAAAAAATCAGATAACCAGATTCCAATCCCTGTTAAAAGGCTTGTTACGGAATTATCTGATAAAAAACCGTTACAGGTGAGTGGAGGGTTTTTATCAAATAATGGCTTGTCTTCCTCGCGTTCAGGGGTATTACAAAAACAATCAACAGAACTGTTCTTTCCAAAAGCATTTAATGATTCGCAGGTTCAAATAATAGATAGGCTTGAAAAAAATGATGGTGTAGTAGTTCAAGGGCCACCTGGTACTGGTAAAACTCACACTATTGCCAATATCATTTGTCATTATTTGGCGACTGGAAGAAGTGTTCTTGTTACTTCAAAAGGAGAACCTGCTTTGTCAGTATTGCAGGAACAAATACCTGATGAATTGAGATCATTAACAATAAGTCTTCTGGCAAATGAAAGGCAAGGGATGAAACAGCTAGAAGCGGCAGTTGAGCTTTTGGCGGGTTTGGTTAGTCAAACTAGCTTACGTGAGTTAAATCAAGAAGCAGAATCAAATGAATTAAGGGTTAAGCAGCTCAAAAAGGAAATAAATGAGATTGATGAAAATATAAAAAATTGGGGGCTGAGGCAACTTAATCCAGTTGAGCAAAAACTAACGGGGGCAAATAAAGACATCACCGCAATGGAGTTGGCACAACTCGTTATTGATGATGACGGCACTCATGAATGGTTCACGGATAAACTTGGCTCTTCTGAACATTACACGCCTAGATTTACTGACTCAGATATTGCGACAATCAGAATGGCGCGTCGAAAAGTAGGTAATGATATTAGTTATGTTGGTAAATCCATCCCCCAAATACAGGACTTGCCAGATAGCGCAAATATAGCCGCTATTCATGATGACCTATCAGCATCTGCAAAAATTGCTATAGACTCAAAGAGTGGTCATATCCCACCGCTTGCTGTTTCTGTAGAGCAATCCATTGACAGAGCTAAGCAATTAATCAAGCCATTACAGGAGTTGAGAAATCTTCTTGATACATTCCAAAATAATAACTGGTTAAAACAGTTGTTTTATTCTTGGGTTGAAGATATATCACCTTCTAGTGAGGGTAATGCTTTGTTCAATGAGTTAGCAAATTCTTTGAATATTTTGGTAGAGCGTCGGCAACAATTCGTTAAGACCCTTGTTGAAATACCTGAGCCATACGCTTGCATTGAAGATATACAAGTTGCTTTAAGTAATCTTGTAAATAATAAAAGAGCATTCGGTATATTTTCTTTTGGCAATAAAGAAACTAAAAGTATTATTGGTCAAGCGAAAGTAGAGGGGGAAATCCCAAAAGATACAAAAATGTGGCAATTAGTTCTTGATTATGTGAATTATCAAGATGATATGAGAAAATTTATTGTTAAGTGGAATCATGCAGGGCAGGAACTTGAGTTACCAGAATTCATATATCACTATGGCAGTTCATTTAAGGATATTCAATCTACAAAAAAATTAATCTCAAATGCAAGGCAAATCGCAGGTGAGTGGGGTTCTATTAGCCGAGAAGTTATTGAGCTATTCCCGCACGGAATAGATGTGCCAAAAATTGTACACAGCAGGTCAGAAATAGATAAGACGATTGATGCCATTGAATTGAATACCTCTCGTATTAGTCTTGGTGCTCAACGCATCAAATTACAAGATTTAATGGAAAAGCTTAAGCAATCAGATGGAGACATAGCAAATAGTATAAATACATTTGTTAAAAACATTATAGGCAATCCTGAATATTCATCAGATATGATTATTCAGGAATGGCAGGGATTGGTTTCAGAGTTAAATAGAATAAATGAGTTGTTGGTGCATCTTCAGGATCTTGAAAAGATTGCAGATAATATTTCTGACTCAGGAGCAGTTATTTGGGGGGGCAAACTTAAATCAGAGCCATTACTAGAAGCAGATGATTATCTTACTCCGGTGGATTGGTACGAAACATGGAAATGGAATCAACGTAAACAATACCTGCATGAAATTGATGGGCGTGACCAACTCAAGAGGCTTTCAGAAAAGAGATCAACTCTAGATAATGATCTAAAGCGGACATTTTCCAATCTTGTACGGGTAAAAACAAATATTGGTTTGCATATGAGCATGACCGAGCGTGTCCAAGGTGCTTTGATGCGTTTCGTATCTTCTATCGCAAAAATTGGAAAAGGTACTGGAAAGAGAGCACCAAGACACCGTAGAGATGCTTACCGTGCAATGCAAGATTGCTATGGTGGTGTACCCTGCTGGATTATGCCCACTTGGCGAGTAAGTGAAAGCTTACCATCTGACTTTGGCTCTTTCGATTTAGTGATTATTGATGAGGCTTCTCAATCTGACATTACTGCATTACCTGCAATTTTAAGAGCAAAGAAATTGTTAATTGTAGGTGATGATAAACAAGTTAGCCCAACTGCTGCTTTTCTTGCTGAGGAAAAAATATTACAACTCAAACATAACTTTCTTCGTGAGCAACCATTTGCAGAGCTACTTCTCCCAGGAATTTCTGTATATGATCTTGCTAATGCTGTATGAACCTACCCCCAATCGTTGGACAGAAAACGGGGGAAAATAAGACAATTTCCTGTGTTGTTTTTATGTGATTTCTTGAGGAAAAAATCACTCTGTTAGTA
>DUYW01000010.1 GCA_013349825.1 Gammaproteobacteria bacterium
GATAGTGGTGTTCGCCCCCATAATGAAACCCTGCTCCTACTCAATATGCTGGCGTATGAAATACTGCATATGGGTAGAAGCTTGATGGAAAAGGCAACAAAAGAGGGTTGGAGTCTGCGCCGTTTCCGCGAACGGGTACTACGCGCCGCCAGCCGAGTGGTTTGTCACGGTAGGCGTTTGACCTTTGTGATCGCACAAAGTGCTGCTGCTGACTGGCAACGGCTTTGGAGGTGGCTGGGGCGAGTGCAGTGGGCACCGGGATAGCTAAAACCTGAGGTCATGACGCGTGATAGAGGGTACCCCTATAGGATAGGTGCGCCTTGTGTTTGGAGAATGCATCATATTTTCGTAGTTTACGACCATAGTAGTCCAATCTGGAGAGGCTAATCCGTAAAAAGGCGACGAGAGCGTAGATTTTGTGCTGGATTGACGGATATGGCCGGTGGTTCATCACTGAGGTAGCTATTTGATGAATAACCGAGGATTCACTCTCATCATATTCCCCCTGAATCTGTTGCTATATTGTAAATATTATCTATTTTGATTTAGTGGCAATCACTACACTTTTTCAAACCTGAAATAGTTAAATTTTTGCTCTTTATTCGCTGGGGTAATATGCAGTTCTCTTCTCTCTTCAACAAACTCAAACTCCTCCCCCAACACTAACATCAGCTTTTCCAGATCATATTGCACAATATCTAAGTCACTACATTTTGTAGGTCCCCCAATCGCAAATGCAGCAATGATAAGCTGACCACCCGGTCTCAAGGCATCGTTTAATCGTCTGACATAGCTCTGCCGATCTCTCTCTTCGGTTAGAAAATGAAATACGGCCCGATCATGCCACAGTGAAAAAGGGTGCGGTACCTCAAACTGAGTAATATCAGCCTCAAACCACTCCACACCATTTGCCTGCTCACCGAGCCTGTTTTTGGTATTGAGCAGTGCATTCCCTGAGATATCCAACACCGATAGATTAGTAAAACCTGCAGAACATAGACGATCCACCAGTACCGATGCACCACCGCCCACATCAATAATGGAGTCACCTCTGTTTACACCTGACTGCTCAATGAGATCAAGCGAGAGGGTAGGCTCGCCTTGATACCAACTCACATCAGTGACGGAGCGTTGTTGATAAACATGTTGCCAATGGCTCTTTCTGTCAAACATTACAGGGACTCTCGGAAAGGTATCTCTCTTATTAAAAACCTTTCGCTACCTTATCCCTCTATTGTCCAGGCATCAACCATCAGTGCAAATAAACACTCTCAGGAGAACCGCTCAAGTTCATCTACACATCGTGAAGTTGTGCTACACCGTTATCTTCAAACAAGCTTATTGGCTCTAGCTCCTGAAAACTGTGCATTAAACAGATTTCTCTGGTAGCCCTCTTGCTTCTCTCTATTCTTCTGAAAGATTGTCTTGAGCTTTTTCTTGAGCTTCGATGAATTCACTTTATTCAGAGTGTCAGTATTCACAATTCCCCCCACGCCGTGTTGTCTAAATTACTCACCAGCAAATGCATTTATTATTCCATATACAGCAAGATACTGTTTTTGTTTTATTATTTATTAAATACCCTTCACTTTAGTCATAGAAACGTCACTATCTCACCCTCTCTCAACGACAAAATTTCCGCATAATTAACACACTCAGCTGTGACACACTGAGAGTTCGATCAATCGAACGAGGAGAAGCTCATGGTCAAGAAAATTATTTCAGGTGGTCAAACGGGTGTAGATCGAGCGGTTCTTGATGCAGCTATGGAGCTGGGGATATCTACCGGGGGATGGTGTTGTGCCGGACGTAGCGGGATGGATGGCTCCATACCAGAAAAATACAACACACTACAGGAGGCTGAATCCAGCGACTATTCTGTCGTAACCGATTGGAATATTCGTGACTCAGATGCTACCTTGATCTTGAATCTGGGGCCTCTGACCAGAGATAGTAAGCTCTGCTACGATTTTGCAGAAGACTACAAAAAACCCTATCTGGTCTGTCGGTTTGATGCGGCTATTTCACTTCCGAAAGTGGATGAATGGCTAAAGAAAATAGCACCAAAAACTCTAAACATTGCTGGCCCTCGAGAGGAAGAGCGGCCGGGTATTTATGAGATGTCTCATGGCTTTCTGATCCAGCTTCTTCAATAACATAGTCCCTTGAACTAGTTCACGTTCAAGCTCTATTCACCTCAACAAAGACACCTTGACGCTGTAAGCCCCGCAAAAATTGCGAGAGGGTTTTATGGTAGAATATGGTGCTCTTTTTTTCACAAAGCATTCCATGAGCAATCAAAAAACAGAAGTTCAGGCTACCATCAATGGTAAACAGATTCGAGTCCCCTCAACTCTTTCTGTAATCCAGGCGCTATGGCATGCCGGTTATCCTCGCGTCCAGGGAGTTGGCTGTTTAGAGGGTGTCTGTGGCTCTTGTCGTGTTTTGGTTCGTCGCCCAGAGGTTGATGGTGTCAGTATGGAGATGGGGTGCCAAACTCTGGTTGAAGAGGGGATGGAGGTGATGTTCCTGGTTTTTCCCTCCCCCTCCCAACACACCTATACCCTGGAACAGATCCCCAATTCTTGGGAGGTACAGACAGAGTTCCACAAAATCTTTCCGGAGGCTCAACAGTGCCGTAGCTGCCACGGTTGCACCACTGCCTGCCCCAAGGATATTGATGTGGAGAAAGGGGTTGAACTTGCTATCAAAGGTCGCTTTAAAGAGGCTGGTGATCTCTTTATCGAGTGCATCATGTGTGACCTTTGCATGACAGGCTGCCCGGAACAGATTGCCCCCAACCGGGTCGGACTGTTTGCTCGCCGAGTCACCGCCTACTTCCACACCCGCCCCTCCAACCTGATTAACCGTCTGGAGAAGATTCGTACCCACGATATTCAGATCAATAAAGAGGGACACTCATGAGTCAGGGGACTGCGGTTGGAACGATCTATCAACAAGCGTTAGAGGATTATGTTCCACTGCTTGAGCGGCCACTACCTGAACCATCGCTAGAGACAGGCAAACTACTGAAGCAGTTCCACCCGGACTATATTGATAGTTCACGTACGCGCCTAGAAACCGGAGTGAACCGGGGAGATTCATGTCACGTACAACTGGCCCAAATACTCCAATCTGATTCAAGAATTAATGAAGCCGACCTGGCTGGAGCCGCAACCATTAATACCGATGTTCTGGTCATTGGAGGTGGTGGTGCCGGTTGCGCTGCAGCACTGATTGCTCAGCAGCAAGGTGCTCACGTTATCCTGGCCACTAAATTGCGCTTAGGGGATAGCAACACAGTGATGGCTGAAGGGGGTATTCAGGCCTCGATCAATAAAGAGGACTCTCCACAATCCCATTTTGATGACACTCTCAAGGCGGGTCATCACCATGGCAACCCTGACCTGATCGCAGAGTTGGCAATGGATGGCCCCGACACCATTCGTTGGCTCATCCAGCAAGGGATGCAGTTTGATCTCGATGAATTTGGTGATCTCCTTACCCGCCGTGCTGGCGGCACCTCTGCAGAGCGTATCTGCTTCTACCGCGACTATACTGGTTTAGAGATGATGCGTGTATTACGTGAGGCCGTCCACAACAGCAATATCGACGTATGGGACTATAGTCCGACAGTCGAACTGTTGGGGGATGATATGAAAGGGTGTTCCGGTGCCGTCATCTCATCACTGAAAACCCGAAAATATATTCAGGTCAACGCCAAGGCAGTGGTTCTCGCAACCGGTGGCATTGGTCGCATGCACCTCAATGACTTCCCTACCTCAAACCACTTCGGGGCTACCGGAGATGGTCTGGTACTCGCTTATCGCATCGGTGCGGCACTGCGTGATCTCGACTCTTTCCAGTATCACCCTACAGGTCTGGCCCATCCCTACCACCTGGCGGGTATGCTGATTACTGAAGGGGTACGCTCCTGTGGGACCTACCTGTTGAACAATAAAGGAGAACGCTTTGTTGATGAACTCGCAGCCCGTGATATTGTGGCTGCCGCCATCATTCGAGAGTGCAAAGAGGGACGCGGGATCGTTACCGAAGACAATCAGTCTGGAGTCTGGCTGGATACCCCTGGTATCGAATTGAGACAACCCGGCATTCTCAGGAAACGCTTTCCTAAACTCATGCGACTGGGTGACAAGGCGGAGATTGATATCACCCAAAAGCCGATGCTGATCTACCCCACACTGCACTATCAAAACGGTGGCATTGTGATCAATGAGCAGTGTGAAACTGAGGTGCCCGGCCTCTTCTGTGTGGGTGAAGTGAGTGGGGGCATTCATGGCAAGAACCGGTTAATGGGGAATGCTCTACTGGAGATCATCAGTTTTGGTCGAAAAGCAGGATTAGCCGCAGCAAAACGGCGCAAAAATAAGCGCAGCAGCCAGCTCTCTATTGAACATCTCAACCAACTACGCAGAGAACTCACCACTGCTGAGATCTCCCTGGATTATCAAGGGCCACTCCTGTTCCCGGAGTATGCGAAATTTGATCTCGACTTAGACTATGTAGGGTTACACCGCAACCGCAGGAGTCACAGAAGATGAGTGACACCAAGGCAGAGACACTCAATCAGGTGCTGCTCCATCCTGACCGTCGTTTTGGCGCTGATTTAGAGACCTGGCTGATTGATATTGGTGGTGAAGGTCTGGAAAAAGCCATTGAAGATCCTGGCTCGATTCTTCCGACCATCCGCACTGCAAATCTACTGGGGCTTGGTGGCAGTGGATTTCCCACCCATGTGAAGTGGGAATTTATCGCCAGCCAGCCCAATGACCAGAACAAATACCTGATCTGCAATGGCAATGAAGATGAACCCGGCACCTTTAAAGATCGGATTCTGCTCAAAGAGACGCCCCACCAGGTGATTGAGGGGGCGATGATTACCGCACTGGCAACCGGTGTCAATCAGATCGTCTTCTACATCAACCCTGAACAGACCGGGTCACTTGAAGCGATGAAAGAGGCGGTCAATCAGTGGGATGAGACTCGTTATATTCACCAGATTTCCAAGTTACTTGGACGCCCCCTTGAGTTCTATGTCGTTGCCAGCTCAGGCCACTATATTGGTGGTGAAGAGACCGCTGCAATCGAGTCTATTGAAGGAAAGTTCCCTTTTCCTCGCGGAAAACCACCCTACCCGGCGCAACAGGGTCTGTTCGATCTACCCTCATTGATCAATAACACAGAAACCCTGTCCAATGTCTCTCACATCATGCGCAATGGTGCAGAGTGGTTTATCAACCAGGGGGCTGGTGCAGCCCATGGCACCAAGATTTTCTCTCTGAGTGGTGATGTACTATACCCTGGCGCCTATGAGCTGCCGATGGGTACCCCGCTGTCTGAACTAATCTATCATCACGGCGGTGGTATGCTACTGGATCGAGAGCTGAAGGCGGTCTTTACCGGCGGCCCCTCTAACACCATTCTCACACCTAAAGATCTTGATGTACCACTCGATTTTGACTCTGTACAGCAGCGCCGTTCCAGCCTGGGAACCGGTGCCATGATCGTCATCTCTGAAGGTACTGGCATTGTGCGTCGCGTCACTGAGTATGTCTCTTTCTTTGCCAACGCCTCCTGCGGTCAATGTCCCTCCTGCAAGACAGGCACCTACTTTGCTTCTCAGTTACTGACACGAATTGACAGTGGTAATGGCTCGCGTGCTGACCTCGACACCCTCATTAACCTGACACGTATTCTTCCCGGTAGCGGACGCTGTCACCTGCTGGATGGTGCCATGAAATTGCTCGACAGTTCACTCTACCACTTTATGGAAGAGTATGAACAGCCACTGAGGAGCAGCTAAGGCAGACCTGACACTCAAACAAGTTTGCTCTATTTTTTTCTGTCTCTCTTGCCTAACTGCTCATCGAGAAACTGGCGCGTCAAATCAAACGATTTGGTATAACCACGCGGTGCTTTAACCCCCTTCTCCTCCGCCACTTTCTTTACCAGTGCCACCATCTTTTTAGTGGGTGGATTGGTTCCACCCATTGATTTACGCGGGTTTGCGGCGGCGGCCACCCTAAACTGATCCATACTGGATGACTCAATCAGCTTGCGCATCCAACCATTAATCTTCTCCAGAAAGAGATCTGCATCTGCTTTTTGCTCCGCAATTTCACTCATCTGCTGCTCCCACCAAGCGGTCACTGCCGGGTCTTTGATGCGCCCTGGAACAGAGTCGATAAAGTTCCGCCCATGCGCTGTGGAGATGATTTTTTTACCTTTACTCTCAATATAGGTGCGCTCCTTCAATGTCTCAATAATAGAGGCGCGGGTCGCTTCGGTACCGATTCCGGCACTCTCTTTTAGTGCAGCCTTTACCTTGGGGTCTTCAACATACTTCGCAATCCCGGCCATCGCCTTGATCAGAGTACCTTCAGTAAATCGGGCCGGGGGTTTGGTCTTCTTGTCTTCTACGGTTGCTTCGCTGCAAACAGCATGATCTCCCCGTTTAACTTCTGGCTGTACCACCTCTTTTTTGGTTGAGGGCAACACCTCACGCCATCCAGTGGCAACTACCTGACGCCCCTTCCCTACAAATTGCTCTCCTTCACACTCCAGTTTGATCTCAACCGCCTCATACTCATAGTCTGGGAGAAACTGTGCCACATAGTGACGGGCAATTAACCCATACAGGTTGCGCTCCTGATCCGAGAGCCTGGAGAGATCCGGCACTTTTGCTGTCGGAACCATGCCAGTATGTGCCGTGACCTTTTTATCATTAAACGCCTTCGATTTACGTGAAGAATCCACATTCTCCACCAATTTTGGATTGACCTTGCGAATAGCCGCCAGCACCGCCTTCACATCACCATGCTGACCTTCCGAGAGGTAACCACAATCTGTACGTGGGTAGGTAATCAGCTTGTGCTCTTCATAGAGTTTCTGTGCGATATCCAATACCTGCTTGGCACCATAGCCCCACTTTGAGGAAGCTACCGTCTGCAGTGCTGAAAGTGAAAATGGCAACGGCGCACTTTCTCGTTTCTTACTCTTTTTTGCTGCGACTACCGTACCGGTCACCCCGATCACCCGCTCGGCTACCGCTGCAGCACTCTGTCGTTTCAGACATCTGCCATGCGGGTCTGCAATCTCTTCACCAGGCACCCAGTTTGCGCTGATTGTACCGTTGTGATGGTCAAAAGTTCCATTCACCGCAAAGTGGTTCACTGCCACAAAATCCTCTACCTCCCGGTCTCTCTCTACGATGAGATTCAGTGTCGGGGTCTGTACACGCCCGACAGAGATTACTCCGCCACCCCCCGCCGCTTGATAGTCCAGAGTATAGGCACGGGTTACATTCATCCCCAGCGTCCAATCACAACGGGAGCGTGAGAGTGCTGCAAGGTATAACCCCCGGTATGCTCTATTTGATTTCATCTGACTAAATGAGCGCTGAATTCCCTGCTCTGTCAAATCCTGTAGCCAGACCCTTTTTATCGATTGAGTACAGCTCATCATCTCCAGAATCTCATCCACCAGCAACTGCCCCTCTCGATCCGGGTCTCCCGCATGGACAACTTCGGTTGCAGATTTAAGTGCATCACGGATAATTTTGAGCTGTTTTAAGACATCGCTGCGTGGATGCATAATCCATTTTTCTGGAATGATCGGAAGATCCTGCTTGCGCCACACCTTCGACCCTTTTTTTGTAGTTGGCAGGTCATCGGGCAGATATTCATCGGGCATCGCCTGCTCATACATGTGACCAAATGCCCAGGTAACTATCCAGCCATCACCACGAATCAGACCATTTTCCTTTCTTCCTCCCCCTAATGCCTGAGCAATGGTACGGCCCAAAGAAGGTTTTTCTGCGATTATCAACTGCATGAGTAGGTGTTATGGATAGACAGACTGATAGAGGACCTTCAACATCTCACTACTCTATTACGTAACATCTCTTAAAACAGACCGGTTGCGTCCACCCTCTTTAGTATCATATAACGCTTTATCTGCTTCCATTTTATTGCTCTTTAAAGCGTCCAATGCATCAACCCCTGAAGCAGCTGGAACCACAGCATAGTCTTTCAGGATGCTTGAAATAACCTCAACATTAATCGGCACATCATCAACAACCAAGATGGTCTTTTTCCTACCAAGCACAAAACTCATGTACTTCTACTTCCTCTTTGTGACACTCCTATCATTGGAAAAAACCCTCTTCTTATTGCATACTGAGGCACTATTCTGAATGAATCGCATCGAGTAGGAAACTTCTTTTTCAATCACTGGAACTCAGTAAAACACTTACTGCTCGAACAACATAGTATTGATGGATACAGAACTACTCATAGTTACTCCCTGCTCCCTGAGAAACATTGCCTCGAGCCCGTAGCGCTCAATAGTTATTCAAAGATACCTAAATTACTTTGCAACCGCGCGGCCTATAAGGTACTTTTAATAGCTCCCCATCTTACAGTGAACTACTCAAACCATCCATGAAAACTATTTTTGTTGGCAGACAGGCTATCTATGACCGAGAGCAGGCTATCTTTGCCTACGAGCTACTGTTTCGTGCCAATTCACGTGACGCGAGGTCTGGTCTTCATAATTCAGGCGATGGTGAATTAGCTACTTCGCAAGTCATCATCAATACTTTTACAGAAATTGGTCTCGACAATATTGTAGGGACTGCCTACGCCTTTATTAATCTGACAAAAGATTATCTGTTACACCACGACTTCACCATCCTGCCTCCTGAACGTGTCGTTTTGGAGCTACTGGAACATGTCATCGTCGATAAGGAGGTTATTGAAAGGAGTAAAGAGTTATCACAAAACGGCTATACCCTTGCATTGGATGACTTTGTCTATAGTGAAGCATGGGAGCCCTTGATAGAACACGTCAGCATCATCAAAATTGATGTGATGAATTTCTCCGATGCCGAGATTACGCGCCATCTGGAAATTCTGAAACCTTACAAAGTTAAACTACTGGCTGAAAAAGTTGAAACTCATGATGAATATCACAAACTGAGGGAGATGGGGTTTGACTATTTTCAGGGGTATTTTCTCAGCAAGCCCAACATCGTAAAAGGGCAGGCACTCTCGGCAAACCGTTTCTCTATTCTTCAACTTCTGGGGCAGTTAAATGACCCAAAAGCCAGGACAGATGATATGGAAAAAACCATCAGTCGTGATGTAACCCTGAGCTATAAATTATTACGTTATCTCAACTCCTCCTGGTTTGCCCTGTCAAGGGAGATCGACTCTATTCGCTCTGCCATTATCTATCTGGGACTGAGCAACATTCAGAGCTGGGCCACCATGGTAGCCATCTCTGCAATCAGTGACAAACCACATGAACTCACCATCTCCTCACTGGTGCGTGGGCGCATGTGTGAACTACTTGCAGAGCATGTTGGGCGCCACGATGCAAAAATATTTTTTACCGTTGGGTTCTTCTCATACCTGGACGCATTGATGGACCAACCCATGGATTTCCTGCTCAAAGAGATCCCATTGTCTCAGGAGATTAAAGCCGCTCTGCTCCATCACGAAGGAGAAAAAGGGCAATTTTTATCGTGTGTACGTGCCTATGAAGAGGCTGACTGGGACCATGTTGATCTTCCCGGAATAGAACCGGATGTCATCACAGACGCCTATCTAAACGCAATTACCTGGGCAAGAGAGGCCGGACGGCAACTACAGTAATTCTCTCTGATGAGTGTGCACTTGAATCAACCTATAGAGCATCGCATCATTTCAAAAACACCTTAATCGACAAGCGCTATAATGGTGTGGCATAACAATATTCTTTCGAAGCAACAGGGGTTGGATAATGGTTGAAATCAATGGCAAGAAAATGACAGTTGATGAGTTGGTCGCAGCATATCAAGTGTCACTACAGGCCGAAAAAAAGCTGAAGTCTGCCTCAAAAAAGGCATTGAGTCGTCGCAAACAGGAGCAGTCACTCAAGCCTTACCAGGCTGAACTGATCCGTATGCAACAGTACCTCGAAGAGACTGGACGCCGCATGATCATCCTCTTTGAGGGACGTGATGCTTCTGGTAAGGGGGGTACCATTCGTAGGGTAACGCGTTACATGAATGAAAAACACTACCGTGTAGTTGCTCTGGGGAAACCAACCGATAACCAACGCAGTCAGTGGTTCTTCCAACGTTATGTTGCACAATTCCCTCGAGGTGGAGAGGTCGTGCTGTTTGACCGTAGTTGGTACAACCGTGCCGTGGTGGAACCGATTTTTGGTTTCTGTACCACTGAGGAGTACAACAACTTTATGCGGGGGGTCTCCGGTTTTGAGAAGGATCTCGCTCGCCAAGGCACCATTCTGGTCAAGCTCTACTTCAGTGTCACCAAAGAGGAGCAGGATCGACGCTTTTCGCGCCGTAAATCAGACCCTTTACGCCAGTGGAAACTGAGTGAGGTAGACCTGCAAGCTCAGGAGCGCTGGGATGATTTCACGAACCAGAAGTATGAGATGTTGAAAAAGAGCCACACCAACCATGCGCCGTGGACGGTCATCCGCTCCAATGATAAATATCAGGCACGACTCAATGCCATGCGTGTAATTCTCAATGCAGTCCCCTATCAGCGTGGAGATCAGAGCCTCGACTTTGTCCCTAACCCAGAGATTGTCATCTCGGGTGCCCGCGAGGTAGAGGTAATGGAGGCTGAACGCTTAAGAAACGGTCGTTTTGTCGATTAGAGGTGCTCTTGAGGAGTCTGCATTCAAATGTGTCACTACTGAAAATGAGAAAATGAGACCACCTGATTACGCCCTCCCTCTTTTGCCTCATAGAGCGCCTTATCTGCATACTGCATCATCTCTTCGATGCCCCTGAAGGCGTCCTTGTTCCACTCAGTGACCCCAATACTGACAGTAATCCGAATCTCTCCCTGCTCAACTGGAATCAACAGCTGTTTAACCGCCAAACGGACGCGTTGAGCAAGTTCAATCGCATCACTCTCTCCGGTTTCAGGGAGTAGTATCACAAACTCTTCCCCTCCAATCCGAGCAACGATATCCGTCTCTCTTACACAGTTTTTACAACACTCATAAAATTGCTTCAACACCACATCACCCGTAGCATGACCATAAGTATCATTGACTATTTTGAAATGGTCAATATCTAGCATCATCAGAGAGAGTCGGCTGCTATAACGACGTACCCGGCTCAATTCACTGATTGCATACTCTTCAAACTTCCGCCGGTTCAGAGATCCAGTCAAGGGATCTACCGAAGCCAACTCCTGATAGAGGTCCTTCTCCCGGGTACGATTCAACAGATCAATATCCTTTTTCCGGAAACGGACACTGGCAGCTACATCTGATTGCAGCAATGCCCGCCGACATTGTTCATAGGCATCGACCATCGCCCCCACTTCATCATCACCAAAGTGGTCAGTCAAACAGATATCCCTTCGCCCACCCGCCAATACACTCATGGCGTGAGTCACTTTCTGTACGGGTAGGATAATACTTCGATTGAGAACCCAAGAGAACAATAGCACTAGCAGAATCACCAATAGCAAGATTGCCGTAGCAATATAGAGCTGTTTCTGCAACTGCTCTGCTTCATTTTGTGTACTTTGCTGAATATCGACCACAAGTATATTAACCAGCTGTTCAAGTCGATCCATCTTCTCTGAGAAATGTTCAAACCAAGCGCTGCTATCCATATCACCGAGCAGGTTGGACTGAATGGCCGCGAAAAATGCTGTCTCATCCTGCTGTACCTGCAGCTGTGCTGCACCGAGCAAAAAGGCTTGCATCTGCTGATTCTGCTGCACCGATGCTGAAAGTGTATAGACCCTCTGATAGGCTTTCTGTTGCCCCATCAGGTTAGTCAACTGCTGTAACTCCTCTACTGATAGCCCACCTCGTTCAATACCAAACGTCCCCCACGCCCTCTCTTGCCCCACACTCTCTTTTAAATTCAATAACGCAACCAATGCAGAGACTGTACGACTTATCGAACCCTCCACCTCCATGAGTGCCATTTTTTCCGATATATTCAACAGGCTGTAGATGTGACGAGTATAGGCAGAGAATATCAACTCTATATTCATGCCACGAGCATCGATCTCTTTACGTAGCTGTTGCATGTCCAAAGACCATTTGTTGTAGTAAATCAACCCCAGCCCCGCTTTCCCTTCATCCATCTCTGCAGACAGCCCACTCAGCGTATTCTGAAGAGCAGACATCATACGGTCTGTTTCTCGACGCTGTGCTGTCAGGCTATTCCTGAACTGAGTATACTCAGAACCCGAAAAACCCACTGTAAGACCGCGTTCTGACTGCAATGTATGGATCACACTGCTGATTCGCTGTACCAGATGACTTAACGATAACAGTTCCCGAGTAGTCTGATAACTCTGATAGTTTGTAGAAAACACCACCCAGGAGAGGCCGATAATGGCAAAAACAGGAAGCAACGCGGTCAGCAATATCCTCTTTCCCAGCGTTAACTGCTGACTGACAAACTGATAAACCAAGTGAAGAAAAGAGTCTCTATCAGGTACCTCGTCAGCTTGACCACTGTCCAGCAGTGATTGTACATAGGACATATCTTCCGAGAGGATATGGTTGATCAACCATTGGTAGAGAAATAGGTTCACCTCCAGCGACACTTCAATCGAATCTGCATCCAGCAATTTCTGCTTCAACATGGGCACCTTTTCAGAGAAGTTGCGATGCTGCGCCACATGCTGCTCATAGGCCTCGAAACTGGCCCTTCTCATCATCTCCTCTTCACGGGTAAAGTGGACCGTTACATACTCTTCCAATTGATTGAATATTTTTTCGATTGCTTCACTGGTCTTTCCCTGTTCAATCAGATCAGACAATTGGGCAATAATAGAGATCAGCTGTTTGTGATCGCTGTCGAGCACATCGACACCGACACTCATTCCATCGTTCCACTCAAGCTTATTCATAATACTCTGTAGTAAGGTCTGATACCTCTATAACCTTATACCTAAAACAGAACTTGCACCAGCGGGCTACTCAGGAACCTCTGAATAAGTAATACAGAGCGAAGTGACTTGACTACTCAGCAGAACTGGAAAAAATAAAGAAAATCCATGAAACGAAAAACCGTAGTGTACATGCAAGCACATGAGGGTTCGAGTACGGATCTGACGCAGAAATCGCTGAAAAAACAACTTCAAAGAGAGATATCCCAAAACAGCACTCTCATAAAACTGTCTATTTTGCCCCTACGATCCTGGGCTGCTCGATCCACCCCTGATGGGTAAGCCTCATCCCGCGAGGCTTGACTACCTGAACCCTGGACCATCCCTGAAAAGAGCAATTTTCAACCACCTTAACGGTGCGATCAATTGTTACGTAATGCGGTTTTTTTAACAACCGGCTGGCTTTCTCATTCAGCACCCGTTCACTCTGCACATCCGGTGCGATTCTTAAAGCAAAACTTGACAGCCTTGTACCGTGGATCTGATACTGTTTTTCACTCAGTATGGAGCCATCCGGACAAGGCTTGACTTCAACCGCTTCAGCAGAAAACAGGCTTGAGAAGAGCAATACAGTAACTGGACGAATCAGATTCAACATCATGGCTACCTAGAATTGAAACACCCTCCATTTAACTCCAACTCAAAATCGGTCGCAACATATGTTACAAAATATTTCACTACGTTCAAATTCAAGATCATAAAGCAGACCTACCCCNCAAATCTGGCTACTCCACGGTCACAGATTTNGCCAAATTTCTCGGCTGATCCACATCAGTCCCTTTGATCAGGGCAACATGATAAGCCAGTAGCTGTAACGGGATGGTGAANAGTATCGGGGCTGTGTAGTTGCTGGCCGGTTCTGTAACTGCCATGGTGTGGATTTGCTCACTCCCTTCAAAGTGGGATGCACTATCAGTAAAAACAAACAGTGCCCCTTTGCGGCTTTTGACCTCTTCCATATTTGAGCGCAGTTTNTCCATCAACTGGTCACTGGGGGCGACGACGACAATCGGCATATTGGCATCTACCAGNGCCAGAGGACCATGNTTCAACTCTCCTGCCGGATAAGCCTCTGCATGAATGTAGGAGATCTCCTTCAGCTTCAGACTCCCCTCCATGGCNATGGGATACATGCGGTTACGCCCCANAAAGAGGGCATGCTCTTTGTCAGCAAAGGCTGTTGCCATCTCTTGTATCGGTTGATCATGGGTGAGGACCTGCTCGATCTGGCGCGGCAGCCTCTCCAGAGCATGTATGATCTCTGATGAATCCTCTCTGGAGATGCTGTTTTGAGCTTTCCCAATTGACAGACTCAGCAACAGCAGGGCCACTAACTGGGTGGTAAATGCCTTGGTGGAGGCAACACCGATCTCTGGACCGGCATGAGTCATCAAAGTGAGGGCCGATTCACGTACCAATGAACTCTCAGGCACATTACAGATGGTCAGTGTCTGTAGAAAACCACGCTTTTTGACCTCTTTAAGTGCTGCGAGGGTATCTGCTGTCTCTCCCGATTGAGAGAGGGCTACGGTCAGTGTGTTATTGCGTATCACCGGCTGGCGGTAACGGAATTCACTGGCAACTTCTACTGCACAAGGCATCTGCAACAGACGCTCTATCCAGTATCTCGCTACCATTCCTGCATGATAACTGGTACCACAGGCGAGAATCTGGATCTGCTCGATCTGTTCGAAGGTGGCGTTGGCCTCATGCCCAAAGATGCCATCCATGATTTCACCCTTATAGATTCTCCCTTCCAGGGTGTCGGCGATAGCAATGGGCTGCTCGTAGATCTCTTTGAGCATGTAGTGAGCATAGGGGCCAAGTTCTGTGTTATCTGCCGAAAGCTTTGAGGTGTGTATTGGACGCTCTATAACCGTTCCACTCTGGTCAATAATGGTCAGTGAATCGCAACGTATTTCTGCCAAGTCGCCATCTTCCAGATAGATAAACTGGTTGGTCAGAGGTAACAGGGCGGCTGAGTCGGAGGCAATATAGTGTTCATCTTCTCCTATACCAATCACCAACGGGCTACCCCAACGAGCTGCAACCAGCAGGTCTGGCTGCTGTGGACTGATCACACCCAGCGCATAGGCACCTTCTAGATCATCCATACAGCGGTGTACAGCCTCTGTAAGACTCACTTGCTGAAGGTTCTCTTCTTGCTTTAAATAGTGCTCAATCTGGTGGACGACAGTTTCGGTATCAGTCTCTGAGGTGAAGGTGAACCCCTGTTGCTGCTGCTGTTTGTGTAGCGCAGCATGGTTTTCAATAATGCCATTATGGACAATTGCAACCCGGTTATTGGCAATATGGGGATGGGCGTTGTTACGTGCCGGTGCCCCGTGTGTAGCCCATCGGGTATGGGCAATACCAAGGGTGCCGGCCAGTGAAGAGGCTTCAATGGGGTTTTCGAGTAAATGAACCTTGCCCTCTCGACGAATACGGTGAAGCTGGTTATCACTATCCAGTACAGCGACTCCTGCTGAGTCATAGCCACGGTATTCGAGACGTTTGAGTCCATCAATCAGTTGTGGAGTCACATTTTTTCGGGATATGGCACCGACTATTCCGCACATGATCAATTACTCTCTGAGTCTATAGTCAAAAATAGCGGTAATGATACAGGAGTTAGCCACAATCCATCTACTGCTGGGACCATTCCATTACCTAGGTGGTTGTCCGAGAATAGAAGTCGTAGCGAGGGGAAGCTAATTTTAGACCGATTTTGTCATCATTTGAGGCGAATAGTTCCACTATTTAATGAAAAGGATGGGTAAATATGGCCAAATTCAGCTTTTCCGCAGTAGGCTCTCTATTCCCGGACAGCCACCTAGAACACGCCTTTCTCTTTCAGCAGGTCAATGATATTTTCAACCGATTCTTCCAGGGTTTGCAGATCTGTATTGACAGTCAGGTCTGCACTTTGCGGAATTTCATAGGGCGAACTGATCCCGGTAAACTCTTTAACCTCTCCCGTTCTGGCACGTCTATAGAGCCCTTTCACATCTCTTTTTTCACAGACTTCGATGGGACAGTTGACATATATTTCAATGAAGTCGCCATGAGGCATCATACTTCTTACTTGCCTACGCTCTTTTCTGAATGGCGAGATAAAGGCGGTGAGAATAATTGTGCCAGATTCTATAAAGAGTTTACTCATCTCACCGACTCTTCGGAGGTTCTCTTTTCGGTCTTCAGAGCTAAACCCAAGATCACCATTTAGCCCATGACGGACATTATCCCCATCCAGTACAAAGGTTCGGCACCCGATCCTGTGAAGCTGCTCTTCAACGGCATGAGCGAGTGTCGATTTACCTGAACCGGACAAGCCGGTAAACCAGAGAACCATCGATTTATGGTTATTTTGTTGGTTACGACGCTCACGAGTGACGGTTGCGTGGTGCCAGACAATATTGGTATCCATGGCTTGAGTACTAAACGCGACCTACATGCTCCTGAATCAATTTCATCAGCGTCTTTCCACTTTCCGGATCGCGTAGTCCATATTCCAGGTTCGCTCGCAAAAAACCCTCTTTGTGTCCACAGTCGTAACTGATACCCTCAAATGTGTAGGTATAGATCGGTTCATGCTGCAATAGATCGGCGATTGCATCCGTTAGTTGTATCTCGCCACCAGCGCCCTGCTGGGTCTTCTCTAGCATGCGGAGTATCTGAGGAGTGAGGATATAACGGCCTACCACTGAAAGTGTGGAGGGTGCCTCTTGCTGCGATGGCTTTTCGACAATCCCGGCCATGCGCTGAATTTTTTCTCCGATTTCGTCCGGATAGAGAGAGACGATGCCATACTTACAGACATCTTCCAATGGTACCGATTCCACCCCGATCAAACTATGGTTGAGTCTGGAGAACTGCTCTACCATCTGTGCCATGCACCCTGTATGAGGGTGATGAATTAGCACGTCAGGCAGTATCACTCCAAAAGGCTCATTTTCAACCAGATGTTGAGCACAGAGTACTGCATGCCCTAACCCTAACGGCTCTGGCTGCCTGACAGAGACGACTTTGACCCCTTCCGGGAGAATAGCATGCACCTTCTCAAGCAGGTCATCCTTGCCCTTCTCTTCAAGTTGGCGCTCCAGCTCGAGGTTTTTATCGAAGTGGTCCTCCAGTGCCCGCTTGCTGGAGTGAGTCACCAGAATAATTTCGGTTGCCCCTGCCTCGACCGCTTCTTCTACAACATATTGGATGAGTGGCCGGTCCACGATGGGAAGCATCTCTTTCGGGATCGCCTTGGTAGCTGGTAGAAAACGGGTACCCAGACCAGCAACTGGTAGAACATATTTAGTGACTTTCATGGTTTATTTTTATTCCAGAAGATGCGTTTTTTTTCTGATAAGAACGATTATACCTTTTTCTCTATTAGTGGAGGCTGCATGAGCTCTTTCATTCTACCCCTCTTCAGGGAGGGAAAACTTTGACTGCAAAAACCTGCGCAACTATTTATTAAGGAACCCCTGAATAAGTTATGCACGATACTCTCACGGATACAGTGCATTATTCAGCAAATCAATAGCCTCCTCCAACTGTTCCATTGGAGTATAAAAGTGTGGTGAGAAACGGCCCCCTCCTGGAAGACTCCAACCCATGAATACCTAGCATGTTTGACCTGCTCGTTAACCAAAGATTACGTAGAGCCGGTTAGTGATACAGCTGCAGCCAGTCCTGCTTTGGCTGTCAAGGTAGATCAATTTCGTATGCACTGGGTGGGGCAATCTTTGTGAGTGCTAAAGGGCTAACACTACGAACACCATTGGGCATTCTAGATCATCTAAGGATGGCCGTAGCCAATTCAAGTGAGGACAACACCGCAGATGACCGCTTTCCGATTCGCTGTACCTATCAGACCTAAATTGTTCGAGTACCAGTACTCCGGCCCTCTAATAAAAAAGACCGCTACTCCTAGATAGAAGTAGCGGTCTCATTTCGTCTTAAGCCACGTTAGTGGTTAATAAGCACTCTCTCGATTAGTGCTTAATCTTGTAACGATCCTTGAACTCAGCTTGGCGCGCCTTACGGGCTGCCGCTTTAGCTGAGTCTTGCTTACCAAGGAACCACTTATGCGGTTCTGAATTCAGTACTTCATCGAGTACCTTATCCAGATTCGCAGCAGCAGCTTTATCTTCAGCACTACCATGGTTACCATGCTCAATCAGCTCTTTTAGCTCAGGTACCAACTCAGTGTAGAAGTTCTTACCAAGATCGTAAGTACCTTCCCAGTGAGTGATATCTGGTCCTTGCATAGATGCAGCCATACGTGCACGACGTCCCTCATGGTGCCATAGCTCAAACCAAACAAAGTCAATCTTGTTGGAGAACTTAGGTCCCTTGATCAGAGGCTTGGCAGCAGCCATCAGCTTCAGACCAGGTTTGCCATACTTACGGTTATACATCTCAACCATGCCATCATACTGCATATACCAGTTGTCGACCCAACCCTCTTCGTGACAGGCAGAACAGACATCTTTCATCTTATCACGACGATCTTCCCAACCAACTGTACCTTCAACCCAACCCTGCTTCTTGGAGACAGGAGGACGGTTATTCCAGCTCAGACGATCACCGACATTATGAGTCAGACCCTGCTTACGTGTTGCACTCATATGACAAGTTGCACATGTAGGCGCTACATAGTAGTCCTCACCAACAATCCACTTAGCGCTATCCATATTCATCTTCTCACGATTAGCGCGATAAGCGATGCCATGTTTAGACTCATTGTAGATCTCCATCTGAGGATGGTCTGGTCCCATATGACACTTACCACAATTTTCAGGCTGACGCGCTTGCGCAGCAGAGAATTGGTGGCGTGAGTGACACGCGGCACAACTACCCTTAGAACCATCAGGATTGATTCGTCCGATTCCGGTGTTAGGCCAGGTTGCTGGATCCAGCGAGCCGTCCTTATTCACCTTAACGTGAGAACCATGACACTGCCAGCAACCATTTACTGCTGCTGCAGAGTTACCTTCAGGGAAACCTTCAGTGATAAATCCGCTATCACCTTCAATTACCTCTGCCAGAAGATTGTCAAGTGACCCCATGATCTTGCCTGCTTCAGCATGATGCGAGGTCTGCATCTCTTCAGTCTCTTTTTCATGACAGTTAGCACAATCAGCTGGAGAAACAATAATCGAGATATGTTTCTTCACCTTCTTACCATCATGAATAAAGGCATCAGGGTCACTGGCATCTGCCGCATGACACTCATAACAACCTACATTAGCACCGTAGTGCTTACTGGAACCCCACATCTGAATCAGACCGGGGTTATTCTTTTTATGACACGCCACACACTCTTTGGTCTCAGCTGACATCTCATTCGGAATCTCACTGACTGCCGAAATTGCTGTAGTTGAACCAAGTAGAAGTAGTGCGCCAGTTAACGCTCTCAGAAACATATAGCTTCCTCCCTATTTATTGAACATAGATATCTATAAATACCCGTTTGGGAGGAAAGACCCAGTTAAGAAACTCTTCGAAGCGGTCCTCCTCCTTTCACGAGTGGCGCAAGAATAATCCTAGTTGATAGAGTGTTTCAAGCAATAATTAGCAATAATCGAAAACTTTTTCAAATACCCTATTTAATTTGATCTAAATCAAAATAACAGCNTTCAATCCAGGCAAATAGTGATGATCCTCAAAATCATATAATAAACCAGTTGACGATAAATCGATTTTCTGGGATAACACCCTCCATGTGTTTTTATATACACATTAACCAACCATTATATTCGGTTTTTTTGTTGGGTCAGCTACGTAAGGGGTGCTTCGAAAGTAGCTGGAAATATAGTTCCGTAACTTACCCTTCGGACAGTAATCTCGAAATAGATGGTTGGTTTTACATAAATACCTAAATACCTAAATAATATGGGAGGAGTAGTATCTATGACAATCTCTAGAAGGGATTTTATTAAGTCCAATGCCGTCGCTGCAACTGCAACAGCTATTGGTATCAGTATTCCGGTCACCACGGTCGTCGCCAAAGATGGCTATGACTCTGATGGCATCCGTTGGGACAAAGCCCCCTGCCGCTTCTGCGGCACCGGCTGTAGCGTTTTAGTGGGCACTAAGAATGGTCGGGTTGTTGCTACACAAGGCGACCCTGATGCCCCTGTCAACAAGGGGTTGAACTGTATCAAGGGTTATTTCCTCTCGAAGATCATGTACGGTCGTGACCGACTGACTTCACCACTTCTCAGAATGAAAGGTGGGAAGTATGACAAGAATGGTGAGTTCACACCGGTCAGTTGGGAGGATGCCTTTGAGATCATGGCCAACAAATGGAAGGCTGCCATGGCAGCAGACCACCAACGCAACGATGGCAAATCAACTGTAGGCATGTTTGGCTCAGGTCAATGGACCGTTATGGAAGGTTATGCCGCATCTAAACTCTACAAAGCAGGCTTCCGCTCCAATAATATTGACCCGAATGCACGACATTGTATGGCATCTGCCGTAGGTGCCTTTATGCGTACCTTCGGTTCAGATGAGCCTATGGGCTGCTATGATGATTTTGAACATGGTGAAAACTTTGTGCTATGGGGTTCTAACATGGCCGAAATGCACCCTATTCTCTGGTCCAGAATTACCGATACACGCCTGACCAAGAAAAACTCTTCTGTCCATGTCCTCTCGACCTATCAACATCGTAGCTGTGACCTTGCTGACAATGTGATGATCTTTGAACCACAAATGGACTTGGTCATCGGTAACTATATTGCCAACTACATTATCCAGAACGGTGCGGTAAATAAAGACTTTGTCAAGAAGCACGTCAACATCCGCTTGGCCAATACCGACATCGGTTATGGACTGCGCCCAACCGATCCACGCGAGAAGAGTGCCAAGAATAGCTCTCCACGCAAGGCTCAGGTTGGCTCCAAGCCCATGACATTTGACGAGTACAAGGCCTTTGTTGCTGAGTACACGCTTGAGAAGGCATCCAAGATGTCTGGTGTCCCTGAAGAGAATCTGCTAGAACTTGCCAAAGTCTACGCTGACCCAAAGAAAAAGGTCATGTCTCTGTGGACCATGGGAGCCAACCAACATGTTCGTGGAGTCTGGATGAACCACCTGATGTATAACCTGCATCTGCTGACTGGTAAGATCTCTGAACCTGGTAATAGCCCATTCTCTCTGACAGGACAACCTTCAGCATGTGGTACTGCTCGTGAAGTCGGTACTTTTGCACACCGTCTACCTGCAGATCTCGTTGTAATGAAAGAGGGGCACCGTAAGTTTGCTGAAAAAATTTGGCAAGTACCTAATGGTACCATTCCCGGAAAACCCGGCTACCATGCTGTACTGCAGAACCGTATGTTGAAAGATGGCAAACTCAATGCCTACTGGGTCATGTGTAACAACAACGTACAGGCTGCTCCAAACTTGAATGATGAGACCATGCCTGGCTATCGTAATCCAGCCAACTTCATCGTTACCTCAGATCCCTATCCAACCGTAACGGCAATGGCCTCTGACCTCATCCTCCCTACCGCGATGTGGGTAGAGAAAGAGGGAGTTTACGGCAATGCAGAGCGTCGTTCACAGGCCTGGCGTCAGCAGGTACCACCGGTTGAGGGAGCCAAATCTGACCTATGGCAATTGATGGAATTTTCCAAGCACTTCACAACCGATGAGGCCTGGTCCAAAGATTTACTGGATGCCAACCCTGAGTACCGCGGGAAGACCCTGTTTGATGTACTTTATGCCAATGGCTCAGTAAATAAATACTCTCTGAATGATTTGGAAGCTGGCTTTGACAATAATGAGGCCTTCCACTTTGGCTTCTATCCTCAAAAGGGGCTTTATGAAGAGTATCGCCGCTTCGGATTAGAAGGTCCTAAAAAAGGACATGAACTGGGTGAATATGCCACTTATCACAAGGTACGTGGTATGCGCTGGCCGGTCATTGACGGCAAAGAGACGCTATGGCGTTACCGTGAAGGGTTTGACCCACTGGTACGGAAAATGAATCCGACCGTTGCTGCTGGTGATGTCTATTTCTATGGCAAACCAGATGGCAAAGCCAACATCTTCTGCTGTCCGTATGAGCCTGCTGCAGAAGTTCCCGATGATGAGTATCCACTGTGGATGTCTACCGGCCGTGTATTGGAGCACTGGCACTCTGGTTCAATGACGCAACGTGTCCCTGAACTCTACCGTGCAGTACCGGATGCAGATATCTTTATGCACCCCGACGACGTAAAAGCATTGGGGTTATATAACGGTGCTGCCGCCAAGGTAATCTCTCGTCGAGGCGACATTACGGGCCGCATCTCAACAAAAGGACGTAACCGTCCCCCCAAAGGACTCATCTTTGTACCTTGGTTCGATGCGCGTCGTCTGGTAAACAAGCTGATTCTTGATGCGACAGATCCGCTCTCCAAAGAGACCGATTACAAGAAGACTGCTGTTAAAGTAGTTAAGGCCTAACAAGGAGAGAACCCATGAAAAAAAGTAATACTATGATGTTTGTACTGGGCTCATCTCTTGCCACACTGCTACTCACCAGTAGCCCTGCACTGCAAGCCGATGAGGTTGTATCACTACGGGGAGGGGTTGATATCGCTCAGCTCTCTCTCGTTCCTAGTCGAAAGAATCGTTTCAAAGATGCAGATCCTTTCGAAAGAACCTGGAAAGAGCAACCTCCTGTCATGCCACACAAAGATTATCCTGTGAGTATCAAGGATAATAAGTGTATGGACTGTCACAGTGATGAAAACTACGAAGAGGAAGAGGCCACTCAGATTGGTCGCAGCCATTTTGTAGACCGTGCAGGTAACAAGCTGGAGAATTTATCGGGAAACCGCTTCTTCTGTAATCAATGTCATACACCACAGTTCAGAATTGATCCTCTGGTGACTAATGACTTCTCAACCAGCGCACGCAGATAGTCCATAATCTTTATTTAAGATTATAACTATCCCAATAACCGCCTGAACACTTCCGTGTTCAGGCGGATTTTTATCTATATAACATACAAATCATATACAAGGATTTATCCAAATGCAGATTTCTGGTATCGCAATCCAGTTTAAACCCGATTTTTCAGATACAATCCGAGCTACACTTCAACAGATTGAGCATCTTGAAATTCACGCTGAAGAGCCCAGCAAAATGGTCATCACAGTCGAGGAGAGAAACTCCGGAGAAATGACTGATGCTATTGCTCAAATAGAGGAGATCGAAGGTGTTTTACTGGTCAACCCAGTCTATATCTACGATGATACTGAACTGAAAGAAGTGATTTGACACCAAAAAATCCAGCAAACCTGAACACCAAAAAGGAATTCCCCGTGAAAAACAGACTCTCTACAATATTAATACCTACACTCATCACACTGACACTATCGCAACCTCAAGCGGCTGCTTTAGATTCAGCCACTCCGATAAGCTCCATCTCAGATGCCGCAAGACTCTATATGGAAGCCGTCCCTCTTCCGACAGACTCTTTGAAAAGAGTTGAACTTCTCAACAAGGCTGAAGGTATCCTGACAAAGATTATTGAAGGTGATCCCAAGTCACTCGAGGCCTATCGCAAGCTTCTAGGGGTCTATCTGCTCAAACAGGATTACACCAACAGCATCCGCACGGTTCAGGAGGCCATTACTCTCTCACCCAATGATCCCAAACTCTTTATCACCCTCGCATTCCTCTATGAACATTCTGGTGAATTTGAATACGCCAAAGCGATGCTGGATGAAGCTCTGAACATCGCCCCTGACAACAAAGTAGCCAAAGACTACAAGGTAGTCCTCGAAAAGAAGCTGAAGGCACTACTGCAGTCCGCCAAGCAGGCCACCTCAGCCCATTCAGGTGCAGATATGAGTGCACATCCACTCCCCTCAAATTCACACTAAAAGATTTATCTGATGTGTAACACACTACAGATAAAAATATGGAAATGGTCCAATCTAATTTTAAACAGGCCGTTTTTTTCACCGCGTGACCTGGGTCAATGATTTGGGGCACTTCCTTAAACACACTACCAGATTACTAAGCACACCTTAGTAAAACAATGCTAACCGTTATTTACCTTTGATCAGGAGTCAATAATTTATGCTAAAAAAGACACTCACAATGGCCGTTGCCATCGGAATGTCGCTTGGGACCGGAAGTTCAGCGTGGTCTTCTACGCTGGATGATGTGATGCAGGCCCGTGGCCTCACACAGAAGGACCTGCTTGCGGCAGCCAAAACCTACACCCCGACAGGTGGGCGTGATGAATATATCGCCTTCAGCTCTGGCGGCCAGAGCGGTCAGGTGATCGTATATGGCATTCCATCGATGCGTATCCTTAAATATATCGGTGTCTTCACACCAGAACCATGGCAGGGCTATGGCTTTGATGATGAGTCCAAGGCCGTACTGGCACAGGGCAACATCAACGGCAAAGAGATCAAGTTTGGTGATACCCACCACCCCGCCTTCACAGAGAAAGATGGCGAGTATGATGGTAAATACCTCTTTATCAATGACAAGAACAACCCCCGTCTGGCGGTGATTGATCTGCATGACTTTGAGACCAAGCAGATTGTGGTTAACCCACATTTCAACAATGAGCATGGTGGTGCATTTGTTACACCAAACTCTGAGTATGTGATCGAAGCGGCACAGTATCCTGCCCCATTCGAGAATGAGTATGTGCCACTAGAGCAGTTTAATGACCGCTATCGTGGTGGTGTCAGCTACTGGAAGTTCGACAAAGAGGCTGGTCGTCTCGACCCTTCCAAGTCATTCACGGTAGAGCTACCTCCTTACAGCCAGGACCTCTCTGATGCGGGTAAGTTTGTGAGTGATGGCTGGTCCTTCACCAACTCCTTCTGCTCCGAGCGTTATGTCGGTGGTATCGAGAAGGGTCGTCCTCCATATGAGGCGGGCTGCTCCCAGAAAGATACCGACTTCCTCCACGCGATTAACTGGAAGAAGGCTGCAGAGCTCTACAAGGCAGGCAAGGGTAAATCTGTAAACGGTATGGATGTACTGAGCATGGAGACCATGGTCGAGAACAAGGCACTGTTCCTGGTACCAGAGCCTAAGAGTCCGCATGGTGTTGACGTCTCTCCGAATGGTGAGCACATCATCGTATCCGGTAAGCTCGACAGCCATGCGTACGTCTACAGCTTTGAGAAGATGATGGCTGCACATAATGCTGGCAAGTATGAAGCCAAAGATGCGTATGGTATCCCCATCGTCTCTCTGCAAGACGCACTGAGCAAGCAGGTACAGGTCGGACTGGGACCACTGCATACGCAGTATGACTCCAAAGAGTGTACCGTCTTCACCTCCATCTACGTAGATTCACAGGTTACCAAGTGGAACTACTGTACTGGTGAAATTCTGGATAAAATCTCTATCCACTACAACATCGGTCACTTGGTGGCAATGGAAGGCGACTCCGCCTCTCCTGACGGCAAGTACCTCGTCTCCCTTAACAAGCTGGCGATTGATCGCTTCAACCCTGTTGGTCCACTGCATCCGCAAAACCACCAGTTGATCGACATCAGCGGCGACAAGATGGAGCTGTTGTACGACATGCCTCTGCCATTGGGCGAACCGCACTACGTGGTTGCAATCAAGGCTGACAAACTGAAACCTGGTATCCGTTACAAATCTGGTTGGGATAGCCGTGCTGACAAGCGCTCGCCATACAAGACCCGTGCTGGACGCGAGAAGACAGTACGCACCTGTGATGGTGACAACTGTACGGTTGAGGTATTTGGTACTGTGATCCGTTCACACATCACCCCTGAGACCATTGAGGCTGAGGTAGGCGATAAGGTGATCATTCACTTGACCAACCTGGAGCGTGCTGAGGATGAGACCCACGGTTTCGCACTCAATGGCACCAACGTCAACCTCTCTATCGAGCCAGGCAAAACGGTCTCTGCAACCTTTATGGCTGACATCGAAGGTGTCTTCCCTTACTACTGCACAGAGTTCTGCTCTGCACTGCACTTGGAGATGGAAGGCTACCTCTTGGTTAAACCGAAGGGTTACAAAGCTGTTGCAGGCAAGATGCAGGAAGGTACAACCTACTCCAAGCCAGACTACGACAAGCAGTATCAGACCAACCTGGACACCCAGGGAGTTATCGATTCTGTTGTAGGCTACATCACCAGCACCAACTACACGGACTTTGCTCCAGTAGTTGCGCTGGTTGAAGATGCGGTAGATCAGCTTGGCTTTGCCGAGACCTGGCGTAAGAAGGCAGAGGAATCTGCCAAGGCCAACGACTTCCAGAATGCAACATTGCAGGCTGGACAGTGGTGGCAGTACCAGGTAAAAGCAGCAGACATCGGTCTGCGTGCCAAGACCTATCTGGAGCAGAATGGTGCAAAAGTTGTGAAGTAATTGACAACTGATTCACCAATCGAAAGGGGGGAGAGTTTCAACTCTCCCCCTTTTTTTGATCCTGAACAAAGAAATTAAAGCAAAACCAGTTTATTCTAAGAAACACCTTTGGATTTAGTACACAACTCAATAACCTATTAAGGAAAATACCACGATGAAAAAAGTACTTTTGATCGCCTCTTCTATCGCTCTATTGTCTGCAATGTCTGCCACTGTCTCCGCTGATGGTGCAGCACTCTATCAAGCCAAGACCTGCTGGTCATGCCACGGTAAAGATGCCAAGACCCCTATCCTGCCAATTTATCCAAAATTGGCTGGACAGAATGCAGGTTACGCACTGAATCAGATGAAAGATATCAAGTCCGGCGCACGAGCCAATGGTCAGGCCGCTGCAATGCAGGGGGTGATGGGGCTAGTCAATGATGCCGAGATGAAAGAGATTGCAGACTGGCTCTCCAGCCTGAAGTAATCATAAAGCCATATGAAGAGTGCGGAATAGAGGATCTATTGATATAAATCAAAGTCTCTGAACTACGATTCCTCTATTCTATAAAAAACTATCGATATAAGATTAAATAAGCTGGAGAGTATCCTGATGAAAAAATTAACAGCAATTGTAGCTGTCACCCTTTTGAGCGCAGGGTTTGGTAGTTCAGTATCAGCCGGCGGTCAAGTCACTAATGTCTCTGACTGGAATACCGGTGAGGGTGAGCAGAGCGTTGCGATGAAGCTAACCCCGGACCGCGAGAACGGTATTGAAGTCTATGAAGTCTGCTCTGCCTGCCACTTGCTGGAAGGCTGGGGCATGACCAACGGCACCTTTCCTCAACTTGCTGGTCAGCACAAGAATGTACTGATCAAACAGTTGGCCGATATTCGTGCACTGAACCGCGATAACCCTACCATGTACCCTTTCGCATTGCCGGAGTCGATCGGTGATGAACAGGCAATTGCTGATGTAACCGATTACATTGCCAAACTACCGATGAACCCGAATAACGGTAAGGGCGCAGGAGATAATCTGGCTCATGGCGAAAAGCTTTATAAAGAGAACTGTGTGCAGTGCCACGGTGAAATTGGTGAAGGTAGTCAAGAGAAGTTCTACCCTAAAATTCAGGGGCAGCACTACGCCTATATGCTGCGTCAATTTGAGTGGATTCGTGATGGCAAGCGCCGTAACGCGAACCCTGACATGGTCAAACAGATTGCCGGCTTCAGTGATGATGATATGAAGGCCGTAATCGATTACACCTCACGTATTCCCGTCCCTAAAGAGGATGTAGCTCCTGTTGGCTGGATGAATCCAGACTACAACTAGCCCGCTATCGACTGCCCCTCTTTGAGGGGCGGTTTTACCTTTCTCTTGGGGTATATACCATGGAAAAGTGAAAGGTAAAGCCGGGATAACCTCCCAGAGAGCCGTACCCTCATCGTTACCCTCATCGTTACCCTCAGAATAAACTAAACTGACTCACCACTGACTCACCAGGATTTCCAATGCCCCTTTCCAACTCCAAACAGAATCTGATTATCGGCACCTTGTCACTGGTTGCCCTCGGTTTGCTTATTTCAATCTTCTACACCCCTGTCTGGTGGGTCTCGCTCAAGGCACCACAATATCCTGATGCAGCCTTTCCTCAAGGTATCCGTATCCACTTTCACGTCAATGGTGTCTTCAATGGTTGTCAAAAGGTTGAAACTGAGGAGAAGTATGAGGAGGAGGCTCTCAACTGCAAGCATGAGATGGATGCCATCAACCACTATGTAGGAATGTATCCCATTGCTGCAGGTGCGCCGATAGAGCGTGCGGTCTCTCCATTCGTATTTGTGCTGTTGGGTCTGATGGTGATCGCTTTTGCGCTCCCCAATAACAAACAACGTATTCTATTGATGGGTGCCGGATCACTGCTGATTTCAGGCTGGTCCTATAGCACCCTCTACACCGAAGGGGGCATAGCAACACAATCTTCTCCCTACCGTGAAGACTTGATGAGCACCATGCAGCTCACACCGGACGAGATCTCCAGCTGGAGCGGTATAGAAGCGATTCAAGCAAGCTATGAAGAGTCTCTGGCACGCTACTTCCCCACCATCGCGGTCAATTGTGAAAGTTATGCATCAAAAATGACCTATGTGGACCTCTATGCCTCTCAGGGACGTCCCTTTGATGAGCTGAATGACCTGTTGGTCAATGCTGGCGCCACCTCCGCAGTGATGTCTACATTTCATGAACTGTACAAAAAGATTCAAAAAAATCCCGACATGAATGCAGATCAACAGCAGCGAGCCTTTATGCAGCGTTGTGAGCTGATGTCGAACAAAATCGGCATGACCGACGTTGAACGTACCGAGATGATGATCACCATCACCCACATTGTCTTCTTTGGGCTACTGGGCGCTATGGCACTGCTGGTGATTGGCCTCTGGAAGATGGAGCGGATTTTTAAATGGGTACTGGTTCTGGTACCAATGGCACTGCCTCTCTTCTTTATTATGGATTATGCCGGTTGGCTCTGGTGGTTTGGGCACCACCTCAGTGAGATGGGTGCCTTCACCGTAAAACCCTTTATGCCAACCGTATTTGGTGTCGGTAAGGTAGCCCAGTTCTCTACCTACTCCTACCCCTACTATGGCTTTGGGTTGATCATGCTAAACTCTGTTGTATTGGCAGCTGCCGCTCTCATACGGTTGAAGTCTTCTCAATAGTTTCAGAATTAAGTATCACGTGAATCATCACGTCCACTTGTTCTCAGGCAAAACTGTAAAGAGCGTGTCCGAGAATAGAAGTCGTAACGAGGGGAAGCTGATTTGAGACAGATTTTTTCATTGTTTGAGGCGAATAGTTCCACTATTTAACGAAAAGGATGGAAAAATATGGCCAAATCCAGTTTTCCCGCAGTAGATTCTCTACTCTCGGACAAGCTCCTAGTTACGCCCTTTATCAGCTGTTGCTGTGGCTGCTCCGTACTCGAATCTTCAGGTACCGATTCTACACTGTAGTCTGTCTAAGTCTGCTCTTCGCCCCTCACAGCATGGCACTCTATCCCAGCTTTCAAGAGCTAGTCGATGCCACTCCCAAGGGGGGGGTTCTCACCCCTGCTGCCGGCATCTATGCCGGTCCCATTATTCTCGAACAACCCATCACGATTGATGGCAAAAATGGGGTCACCATTGATGCCGGCGGAAAAGGGAGCGTAGTTTTTATCGACACCGACGGTGCAACACTACAGAATCTGCGCTTGGTCAACTCCGGTTACTCACACAATGATATCGATTCCGGGGTACAGATACGGGGCCATTTTAATGTCATAAAGGACAACGTCATTGAAGAGTGTCTGTTTGGCATCGATCTGGGACAGGCAGAGAATAACATCATCCGTCGTAATACCATCACCTCCAAAAGTGATCGGGAGCTGGGGATGCGAGGTGATTCAGTACGACTCTGGTATAGCTTCAACAACCAAGTAACCGACAATACCATCCGGGGCTCACGCGATATGGTGGTGTGGTACTCCAAAGATAATGTCATTGCCCGCAATCGCTCCTCGGGAGGCCGGTATGCCCTCCACTTCATGTACTCTCAGGCAAACTTGGTCGAAGAGAACCACTATACCGATAACTCTGTGGGTATCTTTTTAATGTATAGCGATAGTGCTGTTGTGCGCAATAACTATATTGCCCATTCTCAAGGGACCACTGGCATGGGTATTGGAATGAAAGAGACCAGTGATGTCAAAATCACCAACAATCAGATCCTCTACTGTGCCACAGGGATCTACAGTGATGTCTCCCCTTACCAGCCTGATACCACCAATTTGATGGAAGATAACCTGATCGCCTTTAATGGCATCGGGCTGCTGTTTCATACGCCCTGGTGGGGCAACATTGCCCGCAACAACACCTTTAAAGATAATATCACTCAGGTTGTAGTCGATGGCAATGGCGGAGCCACCAAAAATGTATGGGAGAGAAACCACTGGGATGATTATGAAGGATTTGACCAAGACGATGATGGTCTCGGTGACACCCCTTATGAGCTCTACGCCTATGCCGATCGAATCTGGATGGACCGTCCCGAGGCCCGCTTCTTTATGGGGACCCCTCTGCTTGAGACTCTCGATTTTCTGGAACAACTCGCCCCTTTCTCAGAGCCCACACTGCTACTAAGAGATAAAAAACCATTGATCGTAGCCGCCAAGCGCACAGCGGTACAATCTGAAGATATAATGCAGGAAACTATACCAACCAACAGTCAAGTCGAGCGTGAAACACTCCCCCAAAAAGATTGGGGATCTTCACTCCGACTACTGGAAAAGGGCCTGCAATGAGCGAACATAATTCTAAAAAACCGCAACGTTTGACCCGTAAGGAGAGGGAACGCAGAGAGTTCCTGCGCACCTCTGCACTGGTCGCCGGAATCACTGGTTTCTCCCTGTTACAGCTTGTCCCCACCTTGAGTGGTGCCGCCCCCCGGCTGCGTCCACCGGGGGCGCTTGATGAGAGCGAATACCTATCATCCTGCATCAAGTGTGGACAGTGCGTACAGGTCTGCCCGGTTGAGGCGGTTTTTCTCGCCGACATGCTCGATGGACAAGGGCAAGGAGCCGCCTATATCGATGCCCGCAATCAGGCCTGTGACTTCTCCTGTGATGGACTGCAGTGCGTACTTGCCTGCCCCACCGGTGCATTGACCCATGAGATCAACTACTCACATGAGACCCGTATGGGGCTGGCACGACTGGAACAGCCCGGTAAATGTCTTGCGATGCAAGGCGAGGGGTTCTTCGGCATTGCTCGAGGAGAAGAGTACAGTGGCACACTGCGCTTTGAGGAGATTGACCGCTGGAATCCGATCCCGCTCAACCAGCACCCGTTTGATCTGGAGGTGTGTGATCTCTGTGTACGCCTCTGTCCCATTGAGATCCGTCGCACCCAGTGTGATGCAGGGACTCCCCCTTCCGGTGACATCAACCAATGCCCCCCCAAAGCGGCCATTACACTGGAAAAAATTGAGGGTGAGGGCAGCCGTGTACGCTATAAACCGGTAGTCCTGGAAGGCTGTGTTGGTTGCGGGGTGTGCGAAATGGTCTGCCCTACCGATGAACCCGCCATTGTCATCGATATCCGCAAGCAGTGGCCGGAGGACAACGTATGAGAATCATAAAATACTGTATCAATGTGATGCTTGGAAAACGCCCTGCCAAAACACCACCGGAAAAGATCTCCGAAGAGGCCCAGGCACTTCATCAACGCAAGAAAGATAGTGGAGAAATTGATAAAGTCAAAGCACGTGAAGAGCATGAGATCTATCGCGAAACCCACAATAAAAAATGGCGCAAACGACGCTGGTTTAGCATACTTTTTATTAACCTGCTGTTTGTCTTCTCCTACGCACTCGATATTCAGATGCTGGAAGGGGCGCTCACCGCCTCCCGTTTCCTCGGCTTCCATATGGCCGATCTGAACTCCGCTCTGCAGGTTATGCTGGCCTTCAAGACCGTGCTCATTAACCTACTGATCGGCTTTGTAACCGTACTGCTAATGTGGTTACTGCTGGGAGGACGCACCTTCTGCTCCTGGGTTTGCCCCTACCACCTCCTTTCAGAGTGGGCAGAGACGATTCACATCAAACTGGTAGAGAAGAAGATCATCAAAAATCACCTCTTTAACCGCAAGGCAAGAACCTGGTTTTACATCCTCTTTGCAGTCCTTGCATTCGGTACCGGTTATACCATATTTGAAACCATCTCTCCAACCGGAATCCTCAGCCGTGCCCTGATTTACGGACCCACCGTAGCCCTGCTATGGGTTCTGTTCCTGCTCACTGTAGAGATCTTCTACTCGCGTCGTGCCTGGTGTCGCTATGTCTGTCCGATTGGCCTGACCTACGGTTTCGTCGGTGCCTTTTCACCGATGAAAGTCAACTACAATGCCGTAAATTGTCACCATGAAGGTGACTGCCGCAAGGTCTGTCTGGTACCCCATGTACTGGAGTGGACCATCAAGGGACGGGCGCCAGAGCTCAATGTAGAGTTGGGGCCGGACTGTACCCGCTGCGGGATGTGTATCGATGTCTGCCCCACAGACTCACTGAACTTCCGTTTTAAAGGGTTGAGCAAAAAACGATGATCACCTTGGTGGGGGTCTCCAAGAGCTTCAAACGGACCCGTGTGCTCAATGAACTCAGTCTGGAGATTGCCGCCGGAGATCGTGTTGCACTGATTGGCTCCAACGGAGCCGGAAAGACCACCCTGATCCGCTGTCTACTGGGTGAATATCAATATAGTGGCACCATCTCTCTCAATGGAGAGTGCCCACGCGAAAACCGTAAAACTGTACTAGAGCAGATCGGCTTTGTACCACAGCTCCCCCCGCCACTGAAGATGTCGGTACAGCAACTACTCAACTTCTCTGCCGGAGTCTGCAATTGCGATACGGCAGAGATGGAGAGTGTAGCCACGCAATTAGGGCTGGAACTTGAACCGCTCTACAAACGCCCCTTTGAGAAACTTTCAGGCGGACAGAAACAGAAGCTACTGATCGCGATCGCACTGGGCCGCCCCACCTCACTATTGATCATGGATGAGCCCGCAGCCAATCTGGACCCCGAGGCACGTCACACCCTCTTCTCTCTGCTGGAACAGAAACAGGAGAAGAGCGCGATGCTGATCTCCAGCCATCGGCTTGATGAGGTTGCCTCACTGGTCAACCGGGTGATTGAGCTGGATCGGGGGGAGGTCGTACTGGATGACCGGGTCGATGACAGCATTGACCTCTCCAGTATCCTTCAATGTACAATCACCACCATTCGTGTTGAACCCGCCTTCTCAAAGGCAATGAATGGCTGGGGCTTCACAACAGGAGCAAACGAAGCCGAGTGGAACGGCTCTATACCCGGACCGGACCGCCTGCGTTTTCTCGGTACACTCTCTCGTTATGCAGCACTACTCTCCAGCGTTGAGATCAAGGAGGCGGCATGAAAGCATGGCTAATACCGCTTCTGTTATTCGCACTGGCTGGCTGCAGTAATGAACCACAGACCGGTCCGGTCGATGTAACCTGGGACCGTGACAACTGCGAACGCTGCATGATGGCACTCAGTGACCGCCACCACGCCGCACAGATACGTGGTGGAAAGCGACACAAGGTACATCATTTCGATGATATCGGCTGTGCCCTGTTGTGGCTGGAAGAGCAGCCATGGAAGAGTAATCCTGCCACCGAAATCTGGGTTAATAGCTATCAAGACGGGGATTGGTTGAATGCAAGGCAGTCACACTATATACGAATCACCCATACGCCGATGAACTACGGTTTTAGCGCACAACCTGAACAGACGGAAGGTGCCGTCGACTTTGAGAGCATGAAACAGGCAGTTTTCAAACAGGAAGCCACCTACCACGCCTCCGTAGAGGCACGACTTAAACATCGTGCTCAAGAGGCAAAGCGGGTAACGGAGCCATGAATCTAAGGTTGAACCACCTCTGGCTAACTGCCAAAGCCGATATCTCAGAATCACTGCGCAGCAAATGGTTCATGATCTACGCTACTGTGTTTGGCGGCATCATCGCACTGCTGTTTGCATTCGGTCTGACGGAATCACGCATCATGGGTTTTGTTGGCCTCTCACGGCTCCTGATCACCTATATCCAGCTATCGATGGCAATCCTCCCGATTTTTATCCTCATCACTACCGTACGCTCAGTGGCTGGTGATCGAGATGCCGGTGTCTTTGAGTATCTGCTCTCACTGCCGGTCTCCCTCTCATCCTGGTTCTGGGGCAAGATGGTAGGACGTTTTACTGTTGTCTTTCTGCCGGTATTTCTGGCAATGTCCGGCTCAATCGTCTGGGGACTCATTCAGGGAATGGAGATCCCCTGGTCACTGTTCCTCTACTACACCGCCTTCCTCTTCGCCCTCTCCTGGTGTTTTCTTGGTATCGGTATGCTGATCTCCACTCTTGCCCGCTCACCCGATGTAGCGCAGGGTAGCGCCTTTCTGGTCTGGCTCTTTCTACTTCTGTTTTTGGATCTGATTCTGCTCGGTGTGCTGATCCAGCAGCAGGTCCCTGTAGAGACGGTGGTTGCCATTGCACTCACCAATCCTCTGCAGGTGTTCCGAACCGCATCCATGCTGCTGTTTGATCCGCAACTGGTACTACTCGGCCCCTCTGCCTACCTGATTCTCGATCACTTTGGACAATTCTGGTATCTGATCTGGGCTATGCTCTACCCTCTGCTTCTGGGGACCGTGAGTGCCACCATCGGCTATCTACTTTTCAGAAGAGGAGATCAACTATGAACCCACTACTTTGGGGAGCGACCATACTGCTCTTCACCTCTCTGGTTTCAGCTGCCAACCTGGATATTGGTCAAGAGATCAATGAAGTTTGTGCCGGCTGTCATGGTGAATATGCCGAGGGGGGCAAAGAGGGGGAATACCCCCGCCTGGCCGGGCTGCCTGCCGGTTATATGGAACAGGAGTTGCGGCACTTCAAAAGCAAGGTACGATTGAACCATCCGATGGTCCCATATACCAAAGAGCGTGAACTGCCCGAAGAGGACCTGCTGGACGTCTCTGCCTACATCGCAACCATTGAACTCTATGCAAAACTCCCTCCTATCGATGAAGAGAATTTTAATGCCTATGAGCGTCTGCTACTGAGTAAGAAACTGCTCAATGTACGCCGTATTGAGGGGGACTATGCGGCAGGAAAACAGCTCTACAGCAGAGAGTGTGCCAGTTGTCACGGGCGCAAAGGCGATGGCAAGCTCAAGAGTCAGACCCCGCTACTGGCCGGTCAATACACCAACTATCTACTCAAACAGATTCATGCCTATCAGAAAGGCACACGCATTCACGATCAAGAGGAGGCCTCCGAGTCAATTTTCAAAGAGTATAGCGAGATACAGATTCATAACCTTCTCGCCTATCTCTCTATTCTGGATGATGATTAACGACTGCACTATCCGGCCTTACCAACTTCCCTTCGAACAACCCTGGAACAGCAACCACGGCACCCACACCATTCGGCAAGGGTTTCTTGTTGAGCTGAAGGATGAAGCCGGAAACTATAGTTGTGGAGAAGCCGCACCACTCGCAGAGATGGGGACCGAGTCTCTTGTGCAGTGCGGTAACGGCCTAAAAAATCTCAAAGAGGTCACTCTCCACCACTGCGCTGAAGAGCTGATCAGCCAACTCGAACCATACCGCAAGAACCATCCTGCACTCTGCTGTGGTGTTGAATCGGCAGCTGTCGAACTACTGGCGAAACAGAACCATCTCACCCTTGGCCAATGGCTGTCTGGTGGATCGCCTAACCAAATACATGTCAATCAGATCTTGCCTGCTATAGACTCCAGCGCCATCGACCCGGCGGGTAGTCACATCATCAAACTCAAGCTGGGTATCGCTCCAATCCAGCAAGAGCTATCCCAGATACAACAACTGGCACTCCACCTTTCACCCAACCAGAGACTCCGTCTCGATGCCAACCAGGCTTGGCACTATGATGAGGCTGCCCATTTTCTCTCTCAACTGCACAGCCTGCCGATTGAATCCATTGAGGAGCCACTACAAAACCCTACACTGGAGTCCATCGATCAACTGCAACAACAGTGCCCCGCACCTATCGCACTGGATGAGTCTGTACGGCAGATCGGTATTACAGAAATTCTCGATCACGGTTCTCTACAACGTGTTGTACTAAAACCAATGCTACTCGGTGGCCCCCGAACCACCTTTCTTCTCGCTCAACAGTTCCAGAAAGCGGGCATTGAGACGGTGATCACCTCAACGCTAGAGAGCAGCATTGGCATTGTCTCTGCAGCATACTGTGCAGCAGCAGCCGATCCTCGGCAGCAGCAGGCACATGGGCTCGATACAGCCCACTATTTTAGTGAAGATCTGACCCTTGCACCGAGGATCAAAAACGGGATACTTCACCTCCCATGAGCAGAGCAAAAACCCCGACCATCCTGCACCACCACACCGTCCGTCTGCATGAGACCGATGGTGCAGGCATTCTCTTTTATGGTCAGATCTTCACCCTCGCCCATAATGCACATGAAGAGCTACTGTTTACTGCAGAACTCTCACCCCGACAGATTTTTGAGAATCACCCCTTCTCCATACCACTGGTACATGCTGAAGCCGATTATCTGAGCCCCATTCGATTGAGTGAGCGGTTAACCTTGAAGGTATGGGTTGAAAAAATTGGTGAACACTCCTTTACCTTGAGGACCGAAGTTGAAAGCTGTGATGCTGACGGTAAACCACAACCCAAGGCGGTCGTCACTACCGTTCACGTCACTATTGATGTCGAAACAGGCAAGGCAATCCCGATTCCCACCCCTCTGCTGCAACTACTCAACGACGCCTCTTGAGAACCCCATACTCCAACGAAGACAAACTTGGCCGCATCAACCTGCAATGGTCGATTCTGCTCATTCAGACACTGATTGAGCAGGGAATCAGCCGCTTTGTCATCTCCCCCGGCTCACGTTCCACCCCGTTGGCACTGGCCGTTGCCCGCAACCCCAAGACAGAACATTGGGTCATCATCGATGAGCGTAGCGCAGCTTTCTTTGCCCTGGGGCAGGCTAAGCAGAGCCATGCACCAACTGCGCTGATCTGCACCTCTGGTAGTGCAGTAGCCAACTGGCTCCCCGCTGTAGTGGAGGCGAACCACGCCTCTGTGCCACTGCTGCTGCTCTCTGCAGATCGTCCTGCGGAGCTACATGGGTGTGGTGCCAACCAGGCCATTGAACAGAGTCAGCTATTCGGGGTGCAGCTACGTGGCACCCATCCACTGGTTCCAGTCGATGAGATCACCCCCTCCAGGGTCACCATGACCCAACTCATTACCGAAGTAATGATGGAGTTACAGCAACCGATCCCCGGCCCCGTACAGATCAACATTCCTTTCCGTGAACCACTGCTTCCTCGTTCATTTGAACAGATCGACTGGATTCCTGAACCACTTCCCCCTCTCCCCCCTACCCCCCCTATCCTCATAGAGACCAGCTCACCGAGCAGACGCACGGCGCTCTCCACACTGAATGAGTCAATCCACGGTAAACCGGGAATTATTCTCTGCGGAGAGGCCCACTACAGTGATACCTTTTATCTTGAACTGATTGCAGTAGCAGAGCAGCTTGATTGCCCTGTTCTGGCAGACCCGCTCTCCAATCTGCGATGGGGCCACCCTCCCCACCCAAGAGTGTTGTGCCACTACGATGGCACCCTGCGTAAACTGATCGCCGCCAACCATCATCACCCGCAATGGGTCATCCAGTTTGGTGACTTTCCCCTCTCCAGAAATATTGCCCGCTGGTTGCAGCAATCCCCTCCAGACACGTATCTAGTGGTGCAACATAAACGGCTCTGGAGTGACCCCAACGCCTTCTCTACAGAGACTCTGGAGGTTGCTCCAGAGCAGTTCTGTCGTACCCTTCGGGTACACTGCAGTAGAGTAGATCTTCCACAATGGAACCAACCCTTTCTCTCAATGGAGCAACAGGCTCAACAGTGGAGCATGGATGGTAATGCGCTCAACGAGCACCAGTTACTACGGCAGCTCCACCAGCACCTCCCGGCCCAGACCCGGCTCTTCAGCGGGAATTCGATGGTGATTCGGGATATTGATGGCTGGCTTCCTCAAAGAGAGGCCCCACTGCAGCTCTACGCCAATCGCGGGGCAAGCGGTATTGATGGCAACCTCTCCACAGTCTGCGGGATACGCTCAACCACCCCCTCTGAGATTCCGCTGGTCGCATTACTGGGAGATCTAACCCTGTTTCATGATCTCAACGCCCTCTCTCTGGTCCATAAGACCGGTGGTAACCTCACATTAATCGTGATCAACAATGGGGGGGGCAATATCTTCAGCTATCTCCCCCCCGCACAACTACCCGAATTTGAAACGCTGTGGCTCACCCCACCAGAAATCGATTTTGAACAGGCCGCAAAGCTCTATCACATCCACTATCTACGAATTGGAAATGGGCTGGAGCTACCGCAACAACTACCACAGCAATTGCAGACAAAAACTCCCAAACTGATAGAATGGGTCGTTGATCGTAACCACAGCATTCAGACCCACCAACAGTACTGGGAGTCACTACAGTGATCGACTGGAAATCAGCCACCACCCAATATCAAGATATCCTCTACCACCACGCCGAAGGGATCGCCAAAATCACCATCAATCG
Organism: Gammaproteobacteria bacterium; assembly: GCA_013349825.1. GTDB lineage: Bacteria > Pseudomonadota > Gammaproteobacteria > Thiopontia. The sequence continues at coordinate 38,552 of DUYW01000010.1, forward strand.
ACCCCAAGTACGTAACGCCTTTCGTCCTGAGACCGTCAATGAACTCATCAACGCCTTTCAGCAGGCACATCTTGATCCAGCCATTGGGGCCATCATACTGACTGGTGCAGGGGATCAGGCCTTCTGCTCCGGCGGCGATCAGAAAGTTCGTGGCGAGGGTGGATACCGAGACCAATCCGGCGGTGAACATCTCAATGTCCTCGACCTGCAACGGCAGATCCGTACTCTACCAAAACCGGTGGTGGCGATGGTCAATGGGTATGCCATTGGCGGAGGCCATGTCCTCCATCTGATTTGTGATCTCTCAATCGCCTCAGACAACGCCATCTTCGGACAGACCGGCCCCAAGGTGGGAAGCTTCGATGCCGGACTCGGTGCAGGCATCCTCGCCCGTACCGTAGGGATGAAGAAGGCCAAGGAGATCTGGTTCCTCTGCCGTCAATACAGCGCCACAGATGCGCTGCAGATGGGGCTGGTTAATACCGTCGTCTCCCAAGATCAACTGGAGACAGAGACCGTCTCCTGGTGTCAGCAGATGCTACAACATAGCCCCACCGCACTGCGGCTGCTGAAGGCAGGATTCAATGCAGATACCGACGGCATGGCCGGGATTCAAGAACTGGCAGGCAATGCCACCGCCCTCTTCTATATGTCAGAAGAGGGACAAGAGGGGCGCAACGCCTTCAACGAGAAACGTCCACCTGATTTCACCCCCTACAAGAGAAGACCTTAGGAGCCTGCCGGATTTATGGTTGAACAGCTCGCAATGGAGCTGGATCTCTACTTCAGCGATCCACCCTCCCAAGCCACCCTCCTCAGCATCACCCTCCCCTTTTATCAGCGCCCTTTTACCACCCCATTGGCACCTGAAGAGGGGATCTACTGGAATAGCGGGACAGCCAGCTTGCGTCTGCTGGGGTTGGGTAGCGCGTGGTCTGTACAGTTAAAAGGAAGCGCACGTTTTTGTGAGGCCGAGCAGCAACTCAAGCAGCTACACAACCACTGGTCGCAGATTGACCCTGACGACTGTGGACATGCACCACAACTCTATTTTCAGTACGCTTTCGATGCAGATGACCCCATGAAAGGTGAATGGAGTGGTCTACCCAACACACTGTTGAGCATGCCACGGCTGCAGCTCATCAACCACAAGGCACACCAATTCATCACCCTCTCGCACCCCATTAGTGGCAGCAATCCACAACAGATCCTGGCACGATGGGAAGAGGATCTCAACACTCTGCAGGGGTTACTGGAAACCCCTCACTCTGCCTCTGCAGCCTCAACATTAACCCGAGCCAACCAGACAACAGAGACGGCTATACAGATCCAACAGGGGATCAACGCCATTCAGCACGGTACGCTTGAGAAAATCGTCTGGGGAGAGGCGCAACAGTTTCAACTCTCTCAGCCACTGTCACTTCAACCGGCTCTGCAACAACTTGAGCGGCGCAATCGAAGTGGTGTTCAACTCCTTTTTGCAGAGGCCGGAAAACAGTTCATCACAGCACCTCCGGAGCGGTTACTCAAGAAACAAGGGGGTCAGATTGAAGCTGAGGCGCTGGCAGGCACCGTACCACGCGGCAAAAATGAAAAGGAGGAGCAACAGTTAGAGCAGCAACTTCTCCAGACCCCCAAGCTGCAACATGAACACCAACTGGTCGCTGACTTCATCCAGCAGCAGCTCAAACAGCACTGTGACAATGTTGAATCCTCCGCTACACCTGCAATCTACAAACTTGAGAATGTCCAGCATCTGCTTACCACTTATCATGGACAGCTGAAACAGCGCCACTCTCTTTTTGAGCTGACTGAAGCACTGCATCAGAACCCTGCAATCTGTGGCACCCCCCAAACAGAGGCACTCGCATGGCTACAGCAACACCACAACAGCCATCGCGGCTACTACTGCGGTGGTGCTGGCTGGATCGATGGAAAGGGGGATGGGGAGATTCATGTCCTGCTGCGCTGTTCCCTAGCAGATACAGCCACAGCCACCCTTTTCGCTGGTGCCGGTATCGTCAAAGAGTCTACGGCAGAAGAGGAGCAGACCGAGATCAATCTTAAAATTGAGGGATTGCTAAATGTATTGGCTCGTTAAGGAACCTCTGAACAAGTCTGGGTAATTTGAATTACGTCCATAGTGTCCAAGATCAAGGCGAAGATCGCAGCCAATAGCAGGCTATTAGCAAGGTTTT
>DUYW01000011.1 GCA_013349825.1 Gammaproteobacteria bacterium
GCAGCATGCTGTAGCTATGCAACCAATCTCATATCAAGAGATTGTCGAAAATCGTGAACACAAGATATAGGGGTTACTCACGTCATGTGCATAGCCCGCTAACAGAAATGAGGTGTTTTGTGAGGGACTCTCTAGCATACTTAGATAGCTCAGGCGCAAATGAGTTTTTAGATTATGAGTCTGTGCATCGTAGATTACTTAAATCAATATGGGAGTTCAGAACAATGACAGCTGTAATTCGACCCGTTTCTACCTATTCACTTCAGGCTCTACTACTCTTTATCGGCTTGATGGTTGGTTTCACATCGACTGTGTTGGCAGCGGGGCCAACCTCTGCAGAGTACGGTGTGGTGCTCAACCTATCTGGAAAGCAACGCATGTTATCTCAAAAAATGAGCAAGGAGATTATGCTGGTGGCACTGGATATTGATAAGAGTACCAATATTTCCAATCTTCAGAAGACATCAGCGCTTTTCGATAAGACCTTGAAAGGGCTTCGAAATGGAAGTGCTGAACTGCATCTTCCTCCGACCTCCAGCAAGCGAATCCTGCGCCAACTGGATAAGATTGACAAAATCTGGGCTGGATTCCATCCGGTAGTGACTCAAGTGGTCACCAGCAAGAGTGTAAACAGTGGTCAGGTGGCACAGGTTGCAAAAATGAACCTGCCATTACTGAAAGAGATGAATAAAGCAGTTGGACTCTATGAAAAAGATGCCAAAAAGGGTGGGTTAAAAGGGGCTCAAGGGCTTGCAGCAACACTGAACTTGTCGGGTAAGCAGCGTATATTGACCCAGAAAATGAGTAAAGAGTTTCTGTTGGTTGCCTACGGATATGAGCGTGACGACAATAAACTTTCGTTACTGGAGACCTATAGCCTGTTTGAACGTACCCTGAAAGGTCTGTTGGATGGGGATGCTACCTTGGGTCTTCCAGGTACCAAGCAGCAGCATATTCGTGATCAGCTTGCAGTGGTCTCTGACTTGTGGGGTAAATTTAAACCAGTTGTAGAGTTTGGGGCCAATAGTACGACAAAAGATATTCCGGCAGATAAGGTTAAACAGTTGGCAAATACCAATCTTCCTCTGCTGAAGAATATGAACAAGGCTGTTGGAATGTATGAGAAGGTTGCTGCTGAGTAGGCGGGATCATCAGTGGTTGTGTGTTACGCATCGAGGGGAAGCTTTCACGCAGCCGCTGTCTGTATCTATTGTGAATCTAATGTAGTAGTAAAGTAATGAGGGTTTGACATGACTATCCGATTAAAACTGATCGCAGGTGGCATTAGCATCAGCCTGTTTCTGGCAGCTGTTTTAGCGATTACCATCTCTTCATTTAGTTCATTGAGTGGAGGCTTTCTTGAGATCGTTGGTAAGTCGGCCACTGGAGTCAATAACTCTCAAATCACAGAAAACAGTATTGTCGAGGCAGATCACCATCTGACGGGTATCACCCATCAGATGTTGACAACTGCGGATGATATCAACAGTACCAACATGCAAGTTAAGGTACTGGAGCGCAAAATCAAGCAGCTTTCAGCCGCTATGGTTGATTTGACCGAAGAGTTGGATGGCATTGTTGAAGAGATGCCTGAAAGTGATGTGCGCTACACCCTGGAAGATGTAAATGATGCAGTTGGCGACATTGAGGAGACCATGCGGCGTGAGGGGCTGATCAGCCTCTCTGAGACTGTGAAGAAGATGAACCAATTTACTGCTGATATAGGGAATCAGGTTGATGAAGTTACACTGCTAAGTGGTGGATTGGGAAAAGTTAAAGTGCTGAGTACCGATGTGGTCACGGCCAATCAGGAGATACGTGTTTTGTCCGAGGGGTTCGGCGAAAAGATTGCGACCTCCAGAAATCTGATTGCAGGTGTATTACTGGCAACGGCCATATTCACAATTTTGGCTTCATTGGTGCTGACTGGAACAATCACCCGTCCACTGAATCGTGCTAACCAGATTGCCCGTGGCATTGCAGAGGGGGACCTTAATCAAGAGGTAGATATTGTCGGTAGCGATGAAGTGGGGCAACTGGGTGCTTCCATGGCAGTGATGATTAAAAACTTGAAGTCAGATATTGAAGCGACCCGTAAACGTGCCGATGAAGCACAGCGAATTCGCATGGCTCTGGATGTCTGTAATACCAATGTCGTTGTAGCCGATGCAGGCCACAAAATTATCTATCAAAACCAGTCTTCAGCAGACACTCTTGCGGAGACACTGGAGAGCCTGCGTATGGATCTCAGTGAGCTGAGTGCAGAGACCTTTGTGGGTAGCAACCTTTATGAATTCCACCCTTCACCAGCGCAGCAGAAACAGGACATAGAGCAGACAGAGCGTTCCAGGCAGGAGGAGTTAAGAATTGGTCAGTCGATGATACGCTTGATCTCCACTCCCGTTTTTAATGAGCATCAAGAGCGCCTGGGTACAGCGCTGGAGTGGATGGATCGAACAGGTGAGGTGGCAATGGAGTCCGAAGTGGAGGATATTGTCTCCTCCGCCCGTCTTGGGGATCTCTCCCGTCGTATTGTAACTTCTGGTAAAGAAGGTTTCTTTAAAACACTGAGTGAAGATATTAACGCGCTGATTGAGCAGGTGGAGATGATTTTTAACGATCTCTCGGTGGTGATGGGCGCCATGGCAGCAGGGGATCTGACACAACCGGTTGAGCGTGACTACCATGGCTCATTTGATGAGTTGAAAGGGAATGTAAACGGCACAATTGTTAATTTGCGAGAGATCATTGGTCAGCTACGTATGGCAATGAGTGATATGCATACCTCTGCAAATGAGATCTCTGCAGGCAACAATAGCCTCAGTGGGCGCACTGAACAGCAGGCGGGTGAACTAGAGAAAACAGCGGCTTCTATGGAGGAACTGACGGGGACCGTTCGGGATAATTCAGAGCATGCACAGCAGGCGGACATGCTGGCACGTGATGCTCGTGGAAAGGCTAATAGTGGTGGTGATATTGTGAGTCAGGCAGTCACTGCGATGGATGAGATCAATAGTTCAAGCAGTAAGATTGCAGAGATTGTTAGTGTAATTGACGCTATTGCCTTCCAGACCAACCTACTGGCACTTAACGCTTCAGTCGAGGCAGCCCGTGCGGGGGATCAAGGTCGAGGCTTTGCGGTAGTTGCGATGGAGGTGAGAGAGTTGGCCGGTCGCAGTGCTGCGGCAGCAAAACAGATTAAAGAGTTGATCGATGATTCGAGTGAGAAAGTTGAAATGGGTACTGAACTGGTCAACCGGTCCGGTGAGGTGCTGGAAGAGATTGTCACAGCCGTCAAGAAGGTCGGTGATATCATTGCTGAGATTTCTGCTGCCAGTGCAGAACAGTTGAGCGGGATCAATCTTGTCAATCAGGCCGTCAACTCTCTGGAGGAGGGTACACAGCAGAATGCGGCGCTGGCTGAAGAGACCTCTGCAGCAGCGATATCAATGACAGACAAGGCAAAAGAGGTGGACGGGATGGTGAAGCGTTTTAAGGTCTAGGTCTGTCCGAAAATGGGTAAAACAGATATTTATAAAAATAAAATACTTATTAATCAGTGTGTTATATTTTAAGAAATCAAAAAAATCGAGTTCTCGGACAAACTCCTGGTGCTCATTTTATACGGATCAATACTGAAATCTACCCTCCCTATCACTGAAACCAGAGAGTTGAATAATAATGGACGATAAAATAATGAACAGTAAAGGTATAGGCCAAAAAATAGCCTATGGCTTGTCACTCGTCAGCTTCTTTTTAGCTATCGTACTGACCTATGTACTGATTACCTATGATCAGGATACGGGTACCGCCGACTCTATTATTGCAAGTATGATGGCGGGTATTGTTTTCTTTGTGGGGGTTGGCGTGGTGTTGTTGGTAATCGGCAAGGCGAACCTCCCGGACTTACGGATCTACCGAGACAGATAGCTTTATTCATACTAAATACCCTTGACAACCATTATGGGTATTTATGAGAAGATCGCAAATAGTATGGAACTTGAAGAGATCCAAAAGTTGAATCAGGATATTCATGTGGCCGGATGACAGCAGTTAGCACTGATTGGAGGCCTGTTGGATCGGGTTTAACTGGAGTTGCACATTTTAGAAGTACCTTTGAGTAACGTAAAATCAATAATAAAGAGTAGTTAAGGAGCAGTTAACGGTGTTGAATCAAGCAACTGATATAGAGCATATTCAAGTGATAGCCATTGATGATGATCCACAGGTTTTGGCTACTTACCAAACCATTTTCCACCATTTTCAATCTTCTGCTCTGGATGGAATGGAGGGTCTGGAGGGCATGTTTGAAGAGAAGCAGAAATTTCGTCTGCCATTAGATATTGAGATGGATACTGCGGCAAGTGGCAGAGAGGGTGTCGATATGTTCTCAGAGAAAGAGTATGTCGTTGCTCTGCTTGATATGCGTATGCCGGGTGGGTGGGATGGCCTGAAAACAGCCAAAGAGATCTACCGTCAGGACCCAAGGGTTCGTATCGTCTTTATAACGGCACATATGGATTACCAGTTGAGTGATCTGCATCAGCAGATTGGAGCTAATTTTGCGTTATTGAAGAAACCTTTTGATCAGGATGAGTTGGTTCAAAATGTAATTGTTTTGGCAAATGATTGGTTGCGAGAGAAGAGGTTGTTTGAAGCTGAACAGCAGGCACAACGTCTAAGTCGGGCCAAAGATGAATTGATCTCCTCAATGAATTATCAAAACAGTTTGGATAAGGAGTCTTGAGGTTGGCAGATAAGTGGTTGGTGATATTTTAAAGTGGTAGTGAGTTTCTGTTATTAGCTGTAGTATCCTTGCTGTTATTCACTCCTTCAGGGGGGAAGGATGAAGCTTTGTGATGACATGCAATAAATCGGAAAAGGGGGAAATAGCTGTGTTGGTAAGCAACCGCAGCAGAGGAGTGATTGCCATGGTACGCTGTCTTGCTCCTAAAGGTTTGGCTTTCCTATCCACTCAGACTCAGACTCAGAGTCGATAGAGAAACCCCTTAATTAAAATTTATAATAATAATCGGTACATTCAAAATAAATATGAAAAATAATCAACCTGTAACTCATGTCGAGACAACGATTCCAGAAGGGGAGACGCTGGTCTCAAAAACTGATCTGAAAGGTAGCATTGTGAGTGCGAATGATATCTTTATTAAAATTTCAGGCTTCACTCAAGATGAGCTTTATAACAAGAACCATAACGTGGTTCGACATCCTGATATTCCCCCTCGGGTATTTGAGGATCTGTGGGAGACCTTGAAGGCGGGTAAGCCATGGAGTCAGGTGGTTAAAAATCGTTGTAAGGATGGTAGTCATTACTGGGTTAGAGCGAATGCTTGCCCTATTCTGGAAGATGATGAGGTGGTTGGGTATACCTCTTACAGAACGGGTGTTACAGATGCTGAGAAGATCGCGACTCAGGCAGCGTACCAGGAAATTGCAGAAGGGCGTTTGATTATTGAGCAGGGGGTGATCTATACCCCTTTTCAGCACACCTTTCGAAAGCTGAGGTTTTGTTCCCGTCTTCCCCTTGCGGTGCAGTCTGCTCTGGGGGGGTTAGCACTCTTTCTGCTGATACTCTCTGCCGGAAAATGGCTGTTAGGTTGGGAGTTGCCCTGGAGTGCACTGCTGATAGTGGCTCCTCTGACTGCATTGGGTACAGGATTTCTGACCCAGTATTTGATTAAACCGCTCTCATCAGCTGCAGAGGTAATGCGGGAGGTCAGTCAGCAGCGGTACGATACACAGATTACATTCTCGGAAGCGCCGGAGATTCGCAAACTGCAGGAGCAGTTGAAAATGATGCAGATTTTAACCGGTGTCTCAGTCGATGAGACTCGCAGAGAGATGGAGCAGAATCGTCGTATCCGTGTGGCGTTGGATAACGTCTCTGCCAATGTGATGGTGACCGATGAGCAGCGCAATATTATCTACATGAATGAGGCTGTGAGCCAGATGTTGCAACGCAATGAGTTGGATATTCAACAAGATATCCCCTCGTTTCAAGCCTCCGGACTGGTGGGGCGCAGCATTGATGATTTCCATAAAAAACCGGAACATCAGGCTGGAATGCTGGCTACCTTTACTCAACCTATTCAGTCAAAGTTGACAATGGGTGAGCGTCACTTCAATCTGGTTGTGAATCCGGTGATTGATGAAAGCAGTAAACGTTTGGGTGCTGTGGTGGAGTGGACGGATGAGACTGAAGAACTGCAGGTACAACAGCGTCTCAACCAGGTGGTTGGTGGTGTTCAGAATGGTGAGCTGGGTGTGGTGTGTGGTGTCGAGGGACTAGAGGGGTTCTACAAAATCCTTGCTGAAAATATTAATAAGATGCTGGAAGCAGTAAGTCTGCCGATTAATACAGCAGTAGAGGCGCTGAAGCAGATGGAGCAGGGGGATCTAACGGCAAGAATGGATGGGGTATATGCGGGTACCTTTAAGTCACTGTCGGATAGTTTTAACCGTAGCTTGAGTAGACAACATGATGTGATTTATGGGGTCCGAAGCAATGTGAATAAGGTGTCTGGACAGGCTGGTGTTGTAGCGAGTTCTGCAGATGATCTCTCAACACGAGCGGCAGAGCAGGCCTCCTCGCTGGAGCAGACTGCGGCCAGCATGGAGCAGATGGCGAGCACTGTAACAATGAATGCAGATAATGCCGTCGTGGCCAATGAGCTGGTTCAGCAGACACGTGAGGCTGCCCTGACGGGGACCACGGTGGTGCAGCAAGCAGCAGATGCGATGGGAAAAATTAGTGAGGCGAGCAGTCAAATTTCTGAAATTATCGGCTTGATTGATAGTATCGCCTTCCAGACTAACCTACTTGCGCTCAATGCTGCGGTAGAGGCTGCGAGAGCGGGTGAACATGGTCGTGGCTTTGCAGTAGTTGCCACCGAGGTTCGTGCGCTTGCACAGCGCTCTTCCAATGCCTCTAAAGAGATTCGAGAGTTGATTGAGACCAGTGGTCAGCGTGTGGTGGATGGTGAGGGGTTGGTGCAGCGTTCTGCAGACTCATTAGGCCAGATTGTAGAACAGGTCAGAAAGTTGTCCGATCTGATGGGGGAGATCACCTCCTCCAGTCAGGAGCAGCGCCAGGGCATTGACCAGGTCAATAAAGCCGTCTCACAGTTGGATACCGCCAATCAGCAAAATTCTGCAATGAATGAAGAGCTGGCCTCTGTCAGTGAATCCTTGAAGAGTGATGCATGGACGATGAAAAGCAGTACTGACATTTTTAGATTGAAGGATTAGTAAAGGTGTTCTGAAATGTCTTTGGTGTTGTACTGAGTAGAGGGAGCAATCAGGGGAGAGACGGAGCCACGTCACCAACAGCCCGTTATTGATGCAGTGTGCTCTGTTTGAGTTTTAGCTGAAACAGCTCACCATCCTTCTCCCGATACTCAATTTGTACGGGTAGGTAGTTGAGTGAGGGAGCCGCCCAGAGTTGAAAGCTTCTCTGTCCGCTTGAGTGGCGAACAACTTTTACTGTTTCAAACTTTCCAGCCGGAACCTGGATGGTTTCTGTGAGGCCGCGTTCAAAGACATATTCACTCCACCCCTTCTGTTTTGCGAGAGGGTAGTGTAACGGCTTTTTTCCCTGTTCCAGATCATCCATTAAAGCAAGTATAAAGAGTGCTTCATCAACGGTTCCGGGTTTGAGCCCATCCAGCTGTTTCGTGTGTTTGTCATCCACCAGAGAGACCTGTCCAAGTTCCCAGTGGAAACTGCGACTTTTAATTTTTTTTCGCTTTCCACTCTGTCTGAACTGATAGTTTAAAGGATGTATTTTTCCCTCCTGCCTCTGCCACTCAGAGCGCTCATCAATAGTCTTGTCAATCAGCATTGCAGCCAGCCCGGTGGGCTTGGTGTGAGTAGAGAAAACGTAGCTTGGGGAGTTGCCGTTTTTTGGCGGGGTTGGGAGTAACTGATAACGGGTCTCTCCCAGAGTCATCCCTTTACCAATAAAGGCATAGCGAGCCTCAAATTGGTCAGGTAGAGCAATAGCACTCCTTGGTAGCAGCAGCGCTGCTGTGATTAAGTAGAGTGTTTTAACCCCCCAGCTGGATCGGTTCATAAAGTACAGTGTCATCAAAGTAGAGTCTGCCGTCAACCAGAGCAATACGCCCTTCCGCAATCAGTTGTACAGCGGCAGGGTAGAGTTGGTGCTCCTGGTGCAGTACACGAGCTGCCAGTACCTCTGCAGTATCATCGGCCTCAACGGCTACGGTAGCCTGTAGAAAAACCGGGCCACCATCCAGCTCTTCGGTTACGAAGTGTACACTCGCGCCGTGTTGTTCAACACCGGCATCCAGTGCCTGTTGATGAGTGTGCAACCCCTTAAAGTTGGGCAACAGTGAGGGGTGGATATTGATCAGTCTGCCCGCATAGTGACGGACAAATTGAGGAGTCAGTATGCGCATAAAACCGGCCAGTACCACCAGTTGTGGATGATGAGAGTCGATCGCCTCAATCAGAGATTGATCGTAAGACTCGCGCCCACTGTAGCGCGTATGGTCAACCACTGTCGTTGCCAGTTGCTGCTGTTGAGCAAATTGCAGTCCTGCAGCCTGTGGACGGTTACTGATAACAGCGGCAAACTCAACGTTGAGCTGTTCAGCTTGTTGTGCGTGAAACAGCGACTGTAGATTGCTGCCACGACCAGAAATCAGTACAACGATCTTTATTGGAGAAGGTTGAGTCACAGAGGGGTATTAGCAAGATTCTCAACCGGGGAACGAGGTCGGGCAACGAAGATCTTGGACACTATGGGTATGGGGGTTAGGCATTTACACATGACTTATTCAGAGGTTCCCTGGACTAAGTGAAAGAGACGGAGGGACTCTGTTGTTCAGAGTGGTTGATGGTGCCCAGTTTCCATGCCGTTTCACCTTGTTGGTTAAGCGTATCAATCGCTTGATCCGCATCTTCGGCAGAGACCACAACCACCATGCCAACTCCACAGTTGAAGGTGCGTACCATCTCTTCCTGTTTGACGTTACCCTGCTGCTGTAGCCAGTCAAAGACAGTGGGCCACTCCCAGGAGTTACTGTCAATTTCCGCCTGACTGTATGATGGCAGCACTCTGGGAAGGTTTTCGGTCAGACCGCCACCGGTAATATGGGCCAGAGCGTGGATGGGGAGCTGCTTCATAAGTGCCAGTAGTGGTTTGACATAGATGCGTGTCGGTTCTAACAGCCGCTCTCCAAGAGGTTTTCCTTCCAGGTCACTCTTCAGGTCGGCACCGGAAACTTCAATAATCTTGCGGATCAGTGAGTAGCCATTGGAGTGTGGCCCCGATGAGCGTATTCCAATCAAGACATCACCACTCCCTACCCGGCTGCCGTCGATTACTTCGCTCTTCTCAACGATGCCAACACTGAATCCGGCCAGATCATAGTCTCCACCCTCATACATTCCGGGCATCTCTGCAGTCTCGCCACCAATTAGTGCAGCGCCAGCCTGCACACAACCGGTTGCAATACCGTCTACGACCGCAACTGCAGTCTCACGATCCAGCTTGCCTGTGGCATAGTAATCAAGAAAAAAGAGCGGCTCTGCACCCTGCACAATCAGGTCATTGACACACATTGCAACCAGGTCGATACCAATGGTGTTGTGTCTCTCCATCTCCATCGCCAGACGTAGCTTGGTACCGACACCATCTGTGCCAGAGACCAGCAGGGGATTTGTGTAACGATCCAGTGGAATTTCAAACAGGGCACCGAACCCTCCAAGTCCGGCCATGACGCCGGGACGTTGGGTTCGGGCGGCAAGAGGCTTGATCTGTTCGACCAGATCGTTGCCTGCATCGATATCGACACCGGCATCACTGTAGCTGAGAGATTGTTCTGAAGACATTGTGCTATGAATCTTTTAGTTGGACCGCAGTTTTAAAAGCAGGTTATTCTACTGGATTATGGACCAACGCGATATTCCAAATCTGATCACAATTCTACGAATGTTTCTGGTGCTGCCCATTCTGTGGCTGCTCGCCAATAATTACTTCGTGGAATCCCTCTACCTCTTTGCTTTTGCAGGAATGAGTGATGGGCTGGATGGCTACCTGGCCAAACGGATGGGGTGGAGCAGTCGACTTGGATCGATACTGGACCCATTAGCAGACAAGCTGTTACTGGTTTCCACCTACGGTATGTTGACCTGGGTAGGGATCATTCCTGTCTGGTTGACAACGGTGATTGTGTTACGTGATCTACTGATTGTGATCGGGGGGCTGATCTACCATTTTCGTATTTCAAGCTATGATTTACAACCGAGTATTGTTAGCAAAATCAATACGTTTTTGCAGATATCTTATGTGTTAGGTGTGGTTGTGGTACGTGCCTTTCAGTGGGATATTGGGGAGTGGGTGGAGATTGCCACCTATGTGGTTTTAACCACAACAGTGCTTAGTGGTGCGGACTATGTCTGGACCTGGGGATGGAACGCCTATCGCTATCACACTCAAGAACCTGTAAAAAAAGATTCACTAGATTTAGAGCGTGGTGAACCTTAAATGGATGTTCAGATTCCACTATTGATTCCCTATCCGGACAATCGACAGGCCAGTTTTGAAAATTTTGTCGGTTTTCTGGACCACCCTGTAGTGACTCAACTTCAAAAAATTGCCACCGGAACAGCACCTCATCTTTTTTACCTGTGGGGAGTTGAGGGGGTTGGGAAAAGCCACTTGGTTCACGCGACCTGTAATCTGTGCGATCAGCAGGGAGGTGAAGCGGTCCTCTTTCCGCTCGATCAACTGGTTGAGACTGCGACAGGTGCAGAGAGCCTGTTGAGCAGTGTTGAAGAGAAAGAGCTTGTGGTGCTGGAAAACTTAAACCATGCGGTGGGGCGAGCTGTTTGGGAAGAGATGCTATTTCATCTGCTCAACCAACTGCGTGATGCTGGAACTCATTTGATTATCACGGCTCGTTTACCTCTCAGTGAACTCGGTATTCAGTTAGCAGACCTTCGTTCAAGGCTCTCGGAAGGGGTGGTAGGGCACCTGCAACCACTGGATGACATGCAGAAGTGGCAGGTGGTTCAACAACGGGCACAACAACGTGGGATGGAGATGGGGGATGAGGTGGTGAATTTCTTAATGCAGCGAACAGCTCGTGATTTTCATACACTATTTGCACTGCTGGATCGGCTTGATCGAGAGACGTTGATTGCCCAGCGCAAAATCACCATCCCCTTTGTGAAGCAGCTATTCGATCTCTGATAACTTTTTCCCCTCAGGAGCTTGTCCGAGAATAGAAGTCGTAGCGAGGGGAAGCTGATTTGAGACAGATGTTGTCATCATTTGAGGCGAATAGTTCCACTATTTAACGAAAAGGATGGAAAGATATGGCCAAATTCAGTTTTTCCGCAGTGGATTCTCTATTCTCGGACTGGCTCCTAGACGGGCATAGAAGGCACAACTGAAGAAGAAAGTGAGGCTCAGCAGGATTTCGATCCCTGAGTAGATCCGCTCTGGTGGGTTGATAAAAAAATCGCCGATGCCATGGACGAAATAGAGTAGTGCCAGAAAACCACTCCAGGCGTACGTATAGGGGCGACCATTGAGCAGTCCGCGCAGAGGAAGAGCGAGTGGCACCACCATCACCATCAATACCATGGCAGTCGGGAAATAGTGTGATGGGGCCAGCCAGATAATCCACAATAGCAGGTGAATCAGTAGTGCAAAATAGCTACCGAGAGCGATAGTCTGTAAACGTTGTTTTTTTGCTTCAAAATTCATCATTGAATTGTACCTGAACGGTTTGCCTCAGATCGGTTTAGCCCACCACTGTGGCACTGCTATCGGGTAAATATTTTGACTGGAGCTGGGTAAACCCTGTGATGGGCTTTAAGTGGTGGCTGCATCAACTCAGCAGTGCCACACTCTTGATTTGTGCATAGACTGCTTTGCCGGGAGTCAACCGTAGTTGTGATGCAGACTTTCGGGTAATGCGGGAGAGCAGTATGGCATCACCGACACGGATACGAACCATCTTCTGTGAGGGGCTCTCATCGACGATCTCCTCAATCGTGGCAGGAAAGATATTGAGAATACTGGTTCCGGACTGTCTCTCTAGGGTGAGGCTGACATCACGTGCTGCAACCTGTAGGCGAACCGGATGACCGATGGCAAACTGTTTTTGAGCCACAGCAAAGGCTCCTCCTGAAAAGGAGAGGTGTGTAAGTTTGTAGTGGTCATCGTGGTGGCTGACCTGAGCATGAATCAGTGCTTTTGCCTCATCGCCGTGAGCGAGAGGAAGGTCCAATTGGGTCAGTATCTGCTCAACAGGAGCTGATGCAGTGATTTTGCCACCCTCAAGATAGATGAGTTGATCAGCCAGCCGGGCTACCTCTTCCGGTGAGTGGCTTACATAGAGAAGAGGGATATTGAGTTCATCGTGCAGAGACTCTAGATAGGGGAGAATCTCCTGTTTACGCTGATGGTCAAGTGCCGAGAGGGGCTCATCCATTAACAAAATGTGGGGACTCACAGCCAGTGCACGTGCAATAGCAACCCGTTGCTGCTCACCACCAGAGAGTTGAGCGGGGCTACGCATTAATAGATGCTCAATACCCAGCAAGTTAATTGCGTGATCCAGCGAGATGCGCTGTTCAGCAACCGGTATCCTCTTCTGCCCGTACTTCAGATTATTGAGCACATTAAGGTGAGCAAACAGACTCGGCTCTTGAAAGACATAACCGACCGGACGTTGGTGAGGGGGGATAAAATGTGTCTGCTGTTGCCAAATGGCATCACCAACCCGCAGGTAACCGTGGGGAGTAGCCTCCAGACCTGCGATAGCACGCAGTAGTGTGGTTTTACCGCATCCTGAAGGGCCAAACAGTGCAGTGACCCCACGTGTTGGGATGGTGAAATCGACATCAAGTGTGAATGACTCACGTTGAATTTTGAATCGTGCCTCAATGGTACTCATGGCTGCACTACGCTAAAGCGGCGGTTGATTCCGTAGACGGTAATCAACAGTAGAAAAGAGAGCAGGAGCAGGCCGCCAGAGAGCCAGTGAGCCTGACCATACTCCAACATCTCAACATGGTCATAGATAGCAATGGAAAGCACCTGGGTTTCGCCGGGAATATTGCCACCGATCATCAGCACAACCCCAAACTCTCCTACGGTATGGGCAAACCCCAATACCGCTGCGGTTAAAAAACCGGGGCGAGCGAGCGGCATCACAACGGTTAAAAAGCGGTCAAGGGGGGAGGCACGGAGTGTCGCAGCCACTTCGAGCGGACGTTGTCCGATTGCGGTGAAGGCCCCCTGCAGAGGTTGCACCACAAAGGGCAGGGAGTAGAAGACAGAGCCGACCACCAGCCCTGTAAAGGTAAAGGCGAGTGGCTGAAACCCTGCCATTGCAGAGAGTTGCCCCAGGGGGCCATGGGGGCCAATCATCACCAACAGATAGAACCCCAGTACGGTTGGGGGAAGAATCAAAGGGAGGGCAACCACCGCCTCAATCAGAAATTTGTAACGCCATCTGGAGCGTGACAGCCACCAGGCGAGCGGTGTTCCCAGCAGTAGCAGTACCAGAGTGGTGATGGCCGCCAACTTGAAGGTGATCAACAGTGCGGTTAAATCGGTGCTACTGATCATGAGCAAGACTGTATCCAAATTGTTGAATGATCTTAGCGGCTTCTCGGCTCTTTACAAAATCGAGAAAGTTACGTGCTGCAGGCTGCTCTTTGAGCAGTACCACTTGCTGTTCAATGGGGGTGTAATATTTTTGTGGCACCTGCCAGCGGGAGCCTTTTGTCTTGATATTGAGTAGCTGAGCCGTAGAGACCAGCCCCAGCTCAGCATTGCCGCTATCAATATACTGCAAGGTTTGAGCAATGTTTTCACCACGTACCAGATGCGGTTGAAGCTTCTCCCAAAGCCCTTGAGCTTGCAGGAACTCCTTGGCTGCTCTTCCGTAGGGGGCCAGTTTTGGGTTGGCAATGGCGAGATGTGAAAAGCTCTGTTGCCGGAGTACTGTTGCTGTTGAGTCAATTTTACTCTGGTCCGGACTCCACAATACCAGCTCTCCAACGGCATAGGTAAAGCGGCTTCCTGTAATGGCTTGTCCCTCCTCCTCCAGTCGTGTTGGGCGATGCTGATCGGCTGCAAAATAGAGGTGGTAGGGGGCACCATGTACAATTTGCGCATAGAGCTTACCGGTTGAGCCGGTAATCAGGGTGATGGTGTGGTCACTCTGCTGGTGAAAACGTCCTATCAGTGCCTTGGCGGCAGCGGTGAAATTGCTGGCCACAGCAACTCGAATCTCATCTGCTGCGGTAACAGGAGCATAGAGAGCGGCCCCTAACAGGGCTGATACCACGATACGTATGACCATCTGAATGGATAGGAGGAGGTGTGCCATAAAAGGTTATCTTTAGTGGTACGGTGAATTGCCACCTTTATGTTTAATATTGGATCGGTATACTACGCGGAGAAGGTAGAATTTGACAATTTATTGGGGAAATAGGGAATGAAGGTACTGGAAGATCTATTTGAAAACTTTCTCTGGAGTAGCCGTCTTGTCGTGTTGACAGCGGTTTTATCAAGTTTGCTTGCTGCACTGGCTATGTTTTATATGGCAACGGTAGATGCGGTCTATATGGTCTCTCATCTGCTCCATTATGCAGATCCGGCTCTGGAGGCGGCTGCACGAAGCAGCCTGCATGCGACAACCGTGACCCATATTGTAGAGATTGTGGATGGCTACCTGCTAGCGACAGTGCTGTTAATCTTTGCGCTGGGGCTCTATGAACTTTTTATTGGTGAGATCGATGCCGCGCAGGGAGATCAAACCTCATCCAATATTCTTCTGATCAAGAGTCTGGATGATCTCAAAGCGCGTCTTGCCAAGGTGATCTTGATGATTTTGATTGTCAAATTCTTTGAGCATACGGTTTCGATGGAGTTTGCCACCCCATTGGATCTGCTCTATATGGCGGGAGGCATTGCACTGATTGGCCTCTCTCTCTATCTCTCTCACGCAGGGGATCACAGTA
This sequence comes from Gammaproteobacteria bacterium, assembly GCA_013349825.1. Taxonomy (GTDB): domain Bacteria; phylum Pseudomonadota; class Gammaproteobacteria; genus Thiopontia. Next base: position 15,028 of record DUYW01000011.1, read on the forward strand.
AGCGTTAAAGAGCGCCACAAACCATGCATTTTTTAGTGATTGTTGTGGCAGTATCGCACTCGAATCCTCTGTTACTGGTATAGGTGCTGTGGAACGAATCTGCAGGAAAGAGAGAGTCATATCCAGTAGGGAGCAGTAGGGAGCAGTAGGGAGTATTAAAGAGTGACTGAACAAAGACGCCAAGGGGTTCAAGTACTACTGGTCGAGGATAACAAAACCAGCCAACTGGTGATGCAACAGGTGTTGCTGGGTTTTGATGCCGAGGTAACCATCGTAGAGAATGGTCAGGAGGCACTAAATGCAGTCCAGCAGCAACCGTTTGATATAGTGTTGATGGATGTGCAGATGCCTGTGATGGATGGCTATGAGGCGACAAAACAGATTCGTCTGCTATTTTCAGCCGCTGAACTTCCTGTCATTGCAATGACTGCCAATACCTTGAAAGAAGATCGTGAGAAGGCTTTAGAGGTGGGGATGAATGATTATCTGTCTAAGCCAATCGAAGTCGATGCGATTCACCAGGTGTTGGGAAAATGGATAGAACATAAAGAGGGGGCGGCCAGGGAGACGGTTCAGGATGAAGAAGAGAGTGAAGCACGGCCTTCACAACTGCCGGGGCTTGATGTTGTGGAAGGGGTTGGGCGAATGATGGGGCAATGGGGTATCTATTTCGAGATCATTCAGCACTTTGCAGAGACGAATCAGTTTTTTTATGATGAATTGATCAGGAACCTGAAAGAAGAAGAGGTTGATAACGTCGTCGAAATGTTGCATCGGTTCAAAGGAATCTCAGCAAGCATCTCTGCCAATGAGCTTTCAGCACTGTTGGCAGAGATTGAAAAAGAGATGAGAGAGAGAGGGGCCATCGGGCAGTCTCAACTGGAAAACCTGAAAAGAGCCTTTGAGACCGTTATGACCTCGATTGCTAGTGCTCGAACAATATAGGTTCCCGGTAAATCTTTTATTCTGGATAAAGTGCTGCCCTGTTTCTAGTCTCCAGATGCAGCGTAAATCTCCTCATCCGTCTGCACCTTTCCGGTTTTGAGCTCAATCTCTGTGGCATCACGAACATCCACAATCACCAGGTCTATATTGATATCGGCTCCCGCTAAGGGGTGGTTGCCATCCACAGTAACCTCATCATCATTGAGTGCCGTGATGGTAACAGGGAGGTCATTGCCATTTTTCTGTGTAAAGAATTGCATACCGATATGGAGACCATCCTTTGAGTTGAATTGGCCTCTCGGAATCACTTTAACCTTCGATTTATCATGCACTCCGAAACCCTCTTCCGGGGCTAGAGAGAACGTTAACCGCTCCCCCGTTTGGTGTCCCTCAATCTTTTTCTCAATAGCAAGAAACAGAGAGCCTCCTCCCTGAATAAATGCAAGTGGCTCACCGTGGTCAGAGCTGTCTATGATGTCCCCTTTTTTATCAACCATTTTATACTCGATGGTGACGACTCGATTATTACTTATTATCATACAATATCCTTGTGAGGGCCTTTTACTTGGAGGCGCACTTGATTATAGCTGTAAAACTCTATTTTACAGAAAAATTGGGCGGCCACCTGGAGAATAGTTGGCTGAAAAGGGGACACGATACAGAGTGCCAGTCCATATCTGGATTGGAGTTGATACAATCCTGACATCCTCAGTTGACCGCTTCTGGAGTTTGTAATGCTATGAAACTGTTGAAAGATGTTGCTAATGGTTTGATCGCTCTACTGAGGAAGACACGTTACAGACCAGATTGTGCATTTAGGTGTGCGCATTACTGCGTTACAATTCCTTGCATCTGCGTACTATTCTGCGTCACTGTGCCTTGTCCTGCGCACGCCTGAACACACGCTCTAACCTGTTCAACTGAGGAATCTAGGATTATGCTATGGAACTTTATGATGCACGCCCTGATGGGGTGGCTGGGTGCCTACTATTTTTTGCTTGCACCCGACCGTATAGGTACAGCGATTCTGGTGGTGTGCATGACTCAGGCGGTAGATCAGATTCGGGTGCGCAAGGAGAAGTGGGCTGAGGTCGAGGCCCTGCCCGAAAATGAGCGAGCTGAGGCCTCGAAGGCGTTGGAACAGAACATCAGGCAGATCATGATCATGACCTTTATTCAGAATGTAGCCATCTTTACAGGAGTGCTATTGCTGACGGCTCATGCTGCAAGATTAAATGGCTGGTTGTAAAGGAGCTGATAATGGATGAACAGGATAATGAGTTGGATGAGGTCGATTTGGGTAGTTTTTTCTATCGAAATAATGCCTATACCCGGTTGACTGGTGGAGAGGGGGAAGTTGCTCTGATTGATAAACGGGACCCAAAAGAGATGGTTCAGATGGAGCCTTGGCTAGGTACCGTCTTCATGTTGGCAGATGGTCAGCATACCGTTGAAGAGTTGATTCACCACATGCGCTCAAGTTACGGAGGTAATCCACCGGCAGATCTGGAACGAACCATTCTTTCTGTCGTTACACGACTTGAGGAGTCCGGTACTATTTTGTTGGGAAAAGAGCGCAAAGATCTCCCCTATCACTTGGCAAGACCAATTGAAGAGCTTGACCTGGAAAAGGCGAAAGAGTTCTTGCAAGAGGATGGTTATTACCAGATTTTGCACTAAGGAACCCCTGAATAACTCATGTGTAAATGCCTAACGCCCATAACGCCCAATATCTTCGTTGCTCGACCTCGTTCCTCGGTTGAAAACCTTGCTAATAGCCTGTTATTGACTGCGATTTTCGCCTTGATCTTGGACGCAATGGACGTAATTCAAATTACCCGGACTTGTTCAGAGGTTCCCTAAGTATGTTGTATGGAATGAGCAATCGAGAGGCCGCCCTCTCTGTGGTGGGTGCCTTTGTGGCGACACTGCTGGCCTCTTTTATGAGTTACACCATTCTGGAAGAGGACCATATTCCAATGGTGCTCGCTTCAACCGGAGCCTCTGCAATGCTGATTTTTGCACTGCCCCACAGTCCGGTTTCTCAGCCCTGGAATTTGGTTGGAGGACACGTGACCTCTGCATTTGTTGGCATCAGTTGTCTACTGTTGATCGATAGTCCGGTACTCGCCTCATCGGTCGCCATTGCTGTTGCGATGCTTTTAATGCACGCGTTGCGATGTATGCATCCACCGGGTGGGGCAACGGCAGTGACCGCTGCAATTGGGAGCCAGCAGATTGAAAATCTAGGTTACGCCTTTATGGTGATCCCTGTTTTTTTGAATGCAATTATCCTGCTCTCTATCGCAATGGCGGTAGGGGTGGTGCGTGAGAAAAATCCATTTTAGCCGCTCTCACCTTTCACCTGTCTATGCACTTGGTAACCCCCGTTTCTGTGCTCCAGCGTGGGAATGTATATTGGACAAGCTTCTGGCTCAGGACTCCAGATTTTTAATCGCCCAGACTGCAGCCTCCACGCGGGTTTTTAACTGTAATTTTTTCAAAATATTTTTCATGTGAACTTTGACGGTGCCATCTGAGATGTCCAGCTGACGTGCAACAACCTTGTTGCTCTTACCATCCATGACCAGACGTAGTATTTCAGTTTCACGGTTGGTCAATTCAGCTTCTGCTGAGGAGTGAGGGGGCAGATGATCTTCACGAATTGATTTTGCTAACAGTGTGGTCAGCTGTTCACTGATGACGGTATGTCCATCAGCGGCTTGTTCAATTTTTTCCAGGATCTGTTCTGGTTCCATATCTTTCAACAGGTACCCGTCGGCACCACTGCGTAGTGCATCCAGAACATCAGACTCATGATTTGAGACCGATAGCATGATGACTTTTGAAGGAAGTCGCTCTTGTTTGAGAAGTGTCAGAGTCTCAATGCCGTTCATCCCCTTCATGTCAATATCCAGCAGAATGAGATCAGGGCTTGTCTCGATGGCCAGCTGAATCCCGTCATCACCATTTGCAGCCTCCCCAATCACGGTAAACAGAGGGTTCATGGAGAGCAGATTTTTCACCCCTTTACGAAATAGCGGGTGGTCATCGATAATGATTATTTTAATTAGGTTTGGTTGATCCATGAGGTGATATCTCCTGTCGGTTCATGGTGTTCTACGGGGGTGAAGTTGATCTCAATGCGAGTGCCGCCACCATTGCGGTTAGCAATGTTATAGGTTCCATTTAATGCTGTTGTACGCTCTTGCATAATAGAGAGGCCAAAATGCCCCTTGCGTAACGCATTTTTATCGATACCAATACCATCATCTTGTATAGAGAGCGTGATTATTTTGGAAGGTGCGCAGCGGACTTCAACCCAGACGTTGGAGGCATTCGCATGTTTATGTATGTTTGTCAGGGCTTCACGTAAAATGTAGACCAGATGAATGGCCTCATGGGGGTTGATCCTGCAGTCACTCAGGCGGATGTCATGATTGATCTTCACCGGTTCCCGTTGACTGAAATCTTCAATAGCCTGTTTTATGGTATTGCCCAGCTCATCCGTTTCAATAGAGAGTCTGAAGGTCGTGAGCAGCTCACGGAGCTGGCGGTATGCATTGTTAAGCTCGGTACGAATATCGGTTGCAATGGTTTGAGCCTCTTCGCTGTGTTCGATACCAGAGAGCTGATTTTGAATGCGACTCACCTCAATTTTCAGGTAGGAGAGTGACTGAGCCAATGAGTCATGTAACTCACGGGCAATGCTGCTGCGTTCATGGGTCAGGATGTTCTCCTTCTCCTTAATGGTGGCACGGGCAATGGTGATGGCAGCACCAATCTGTTCGGAGATCATCTGGATGGTGGAGGTTTGCCACTCATCCAACGATATATCTCCTGTTTTAAGGATCAACAGACCATAAGAGCGTGAAGGGTTGCGGTCTCTGATCGGGATGACAAGCTCTCCGCTACTATTATCGAGCAGTGTAATACATGTTTTGCACCCTGTTTTACAGCGTTGATCTTGTATGTTGGAGGCCAGGATATGGCCGCTATCGGTATTTGTGCCGGAGAGGCAGATCATGCCTAATTCTATGTTAAGAAAGTGCTTTATATTATCCAGTATGCGTTCATAGCTACTGGAACTTGTCGGGAACTGGGCCAGAATACTGGAGGTGTTATAGAGTAGCTCCATAGAGTCTTTTTTCTGCTTCAAATCATCTGTTTTTTCACGGATCTCTTTTTCCTGGTCAATATAGGTTTTGGATAGCTCAGAAGACATGGCGTTAAAAGTATTGACCAGACGCGTGAGTTCATTATTTCCGTTGACAATTGCCTGATAGCTGAAGTCACCCTGACGAATCTTTTGTGTTGCGGTCATCAGGCTTTGAAGTGGGGTAAGAACCTTGGAGTGTAAGAAGAATATGATCATGAGCACAATGGTAATGGCAATAAACAGACTGCTTGTCTCGATGAGGTGAAGTATCTTGATCTTATGCTCCATCTCCAACTCCAGCTCCTTCACCATGCGGTCAATTTTTGCAACAAAATAGTTGACCAGACTCAGGTAGCGTTGGCGGATCAGTGTTCTTGATGTTTCAGTTAATGCACGCCACTGGGCATCATGAGGTGTGCCTGGAAATGCGGCAGGGTCTTCCATTTTTTCATAGGCATAGAGGATTGGCTTGACCTGGTACTGCCATACTCGAGCAACCTCCTCATAGGCTTTGTAGATTTCGCTATCAGGATCTCTGGGGATTGCCGACTTGATACTTTGGTGGTGAAGTCGTGAATCAAAGCCCAATAGGTGGCTTGAGAACAGATCACCTGATATAGAGGATTCCGCCTTTGTGCTTTCGACCGTGTTTGTGTAGACCAGATCCGTTGCGATCTGGAATGATTTCATGCGTAGAGAGCCGGATTGGTTGATTGCGCTGGCCATTCCGGAAATGGATTCTGAAATAAAAATAGAGCTGAGCATACTGATGAATGCAAGCAGCACGATGCTTCCCAGAGCAAGACTAAAATTAAAAATAAGTGACTGCTCTTTTTGTTGAATTGACATATGTCTGTTATTTGCTGAGGGAAGAGTGATGAAGTGTGAGGAATAGGGAGTACCACCTAAAGTGTTACGGTACCTCTGTGCAGCTGACTATCGTAAAGCATTTGAGATGAATATCAATAGATACAGGTAGATAGTTGTCTATCCCCTTATACCTCTAAAGTGGTAGAGAGGGGGTATGAGTAGCTGATTTTACGGCCTTGGTATCATTGCGCTGCAGCCATTAGACCGATAGATTCCGCACTACATAGCAGTGTTTGCTATATTTTTTGTAAAACTCAGAGAGGAATCGAGATGCCAAGTTTTAGAGCCCAGCAGCTTTCAGTACTCACCATGAACACCTTCGCTTTTACTGCCTGTTTTGCAGTTTGGGTGATGTTCTCCATTATTGGAATACCGATCAAAGAGCTGTTAACGCTCAGTGAGACCCAATTCGGTATTCTGATTGCAACCCCGATCCTGACCGGTTCACTGGCCCGACTGCCGGTGGGGATGCTGACGGACAAGTATGGCGGTCGTATTGTCTATTTTCTCTTGATGCTGGCTACGATTCTTCCACTCTGGTTTATCAGTGAAGCGACTGAATACTGGCAGTTTCTTGTATTAGGACTGTTTGTCGGTATTGCAGGTGCTTCGTTCTCGGTGGGTATTGCCTACACCGCACGCTGGTTTACCAAAGAGAAGCAGGGCTTTGCAATGGGTATCTTTGGTGCCGGTAATGCGGGTGCGGCACTGACCAAATTTGTGGCACCTTCCCTGGTGGTGGCCTATGGCTGGGAGATGGTTCCCAAAGTCTATGCTGTAGCAATGTTTGTGACCGTTGTACTCTACTGGATGTTCACTTATGAAGATCCTGACCATAAGGTCGGTAGCCATGTCACCATTGCGGATCAGTTGAAGATGTTGAAAGATCCCAATATCTGGAAGTACATGCAGTACTACTCACTGGTGTTTGGTGGCTTTGTAGGCCTCTCTCTGTGGATGACCAAATACTATATTGCTGAATATGGTTTTGACTTAACTACAGCAGCACTCTTGGCTGCCACTTTTGTGTTGCCATCGGGGATTATTCGAGCATTGGGAGGCTGGTTCTCGGATAAATATGGAGCTTACAAGGTAACTTGGTGGGTGATGTGGATCTCCTGGGTCTGCCTGTTCCTGATGTCCTATCCACAAACAGAGATGGTAATAAAGACCACAACTGGTGACGTGGCCGTGGGTATCGGCCTTAATGTTTGGGTCTTCACCAGTCTGCTGTTTGTTGTGGGTATTGCTTGGGGCTTTGGTAAGGCCTCCGTATTCAAGTTCCTGTCTGATGAATATCCAGACAATATTGGTGTTGCATCAGGAATTGTTGGATTGGCCGGCGGTATGGGCGGATTTCTGTTGCCCATTATGTTCGGCGCATTGATTGACTTCACCGGAGTGAACAGTGTGGTCTTTATGTTGCTCTATGGTGCTACCTCTGTCTCCTTGGTTTGGATGCATTACACCTTTGCAAGAGACAAGCAACGGCAGGATGCGGTGATCGCAAAAAATCATGTGATGCGTGAGTATGAGCAGTCTCATGAGGATTTAGAGTCTTATGCGGTTGCTAAAGCGGCAGTAGAGCAAGCTGACATCATCGAACAGTTCTATAACAGCTACACCTCCTCACGAGAGAAGGCAATAGTGGAAGCGGAACGGATGAAGCGGCAGAGAGAAGAGGGACAGCTCCCAAGCGAGTCTTTGGAGTAGCCGTTCCTGGTTTTTAGATTCAAAGTTGTAAGCGTTTTACTTTTTTATTAACGATAAGGAGACAGTAATGTCGGATATCACAAAATGGGACCCGGAAGATGAACAGTTCTGGGAATCAGAAGGGAAAAAGGTCGCAAATAGAAATCTCTGGATTTCGATTCCGAGCCTGTTAAATGGGTTTGCGGTGTGGCTCTATTGGGGCATCATTACCGTACAGATGCTTAATCTGGGGTTCCCTTTTGCAAAACCAGAGCTTTTCACACTGATGGCAATTGCCGGTTTGACAGGTGCAACCCTGCGAATCCCCAGTAGCTTCTTTATCCGTATTGCGGGTGGTCGAAATACCATCTTCTTTTCTACAGCACTGTTGATGATACCGGCTATCGGCGCAGGTATTGCGCTTCAGGATAAGGAGACACCACTCTGGGTATTCCAGATTCTGGCATTCCTTTCCGGTTTTGGTGGTGGTAACTTCGCCTCTTCAATGTCCAATATCAGCTTCTTCTTTCCAAAGAAGCAGCAGGGGTTGGCGCTTGGATTGAATGCAGGGCTGGGAAATGCAGGTGTAACAACCATGCAGATTCTGGTTCCTCTGGTGATGACCTTCGGAATCTTCGGTGGTGATCCCATGACTCTGGTGACCTCTTCAGGAACCTTGATTGGTAAGATTCCTGCAGGCTCCGATACCTATATCCACAATGCCGGCTTTATCTGGTTGGTCTTTCTGATTCCATTGGCCGTTGCCGGTTGGTTCGGAATGAATAATCTTAAAGTGGACCACGTAACTCCGAATCTGCCTTCTCCGATTGGTGCCTTCTCCATGATCACCATGATGCTGGGTATTGGATTTATGACAGCAGCAGCTGGACTCTACGTCATCCTTCCAGATCCAACAGGGATCGGCGCACCCGGTTGGGCGAAATGGCCGGTGATTGCAGGTATCCTGTTTATGACTGTTCAGATTCTGAAATTGCTTCCGGGCGAGATCAAACCGAACCTGAAGCGTCAGTTCAAAATCTTTGAGAACAAGCATACCTGGGTGATGAGTATCATCTATACCATGACTTTCGGCAGCTTTATTGGTTACTCTGCAGGTTTTGCATTGGCGATTAAGGTGGTCTTTGGTTTTACTCATGTGATGGGTGCCGATGGCGTCATGATGCATGATTTGTCTAACCCAAATGGACCTTCAGCACTGATGTACGCCTGGATGGGCCCCTTTATTGGTGCGTTGATTCGTCCTATTGGTGGATGGATGGCAGATAAGATTGGTGGAGCCAAGGTGACACAGTATGTCTCCATTACCATGATTGCCAGTGCATTGGGTGTGGCTTACTTCCTCGCAGCAGCCTACAAGTCTGCAACGCCTGAGGAGTTCTTCTTCCCATTCTTTATTCTCTTCCTGATTCTGTTTGCAGCAACAGGAATTGGTAATGGTTCTACCTTCCGTACCATTGCGATGGTATTTGATAAAGAGCAGGCCGGCCCTGTACTGGGTTGGACCTCTGCAGTAGCCGCTTACGGTGCCTTTATTATTCCTAAGGTGTTTGGTGAGCAGATCAAGGCAGCTACACCAGAGAATGCACTCTACGGGTTTGCCGTCTTCTACACGGTCTGTTTAGTCCTCAACTGGTGGTACTACCTCGGGCCCAAAAGAGAGTTTGATAACCCATAAACCAAAAAGGACAACCCATCTCTTAGATGGGTTGTCTCAATCTGAATTCAGAGTAGCTCCAACTACGTAATACAAGGAGAGTTTTGTATGAGTCATTTTCTCGATCGACTGAGATATTTTGGCAAAGTTAAAGAGACCTTTTCAAAAGGTCACGGCATCACAACCCGTGAAGATCGTCAATGGGAAGATACCTACCGCAATCGCTGGCGTCATGACAAGGTGGTACGTTCCACCCATGGTGTCAACTGTACCGGAGGCTGTTCCTGGCAGATCTTTGTGAAGAATGGTCTGGTTGCCTATGAGATGCAGCAGACCGATTATCCACGTACACGGGATGATCTACCCAATCATGAACCCAGAGGGTGTCAGCGTGGTGCCTCTTTCTCTTGGTATCTCTACAGTCCACACCGTATCAAATATCCATTGGTGCGTGGACGACTGGTTGATCTCTATCGCATAGAGCGTGCTACGGGTAAAGATCCTGTGGATGCTTGGGCGGCGATTCAGAGTGACTCAAAAAAACGTGATAGTTATGTAGGGGTACGTGGCCTGGGTGGCTTTGTACGTGCAGATTGGGAAGAGGTGACCGAGATGATTGCGGCAGCCAATATCCATACCATCAAGAAGTGGGGGCCTGACCGTATTTACGGATTCTCACCAATCCCTGCAATGTCCATGATCTCTTATGCGGCTGGCTCCAGATACTTATCCCTAATTGGTGCTGGAGTTGGCTCTTTTTATGACTGGTACTGTGATTTGCCTCCAGCTTCACCTCAGGTGTGGGGCGAGCAGACAGATGTACCGGAGTCCGCAGACTGGTACAACTCCAAGTACATCATTGTCTGTGGTGCAAACCTGCCAATGACCCGTACTCCAGATGCCCACTTTGCGGTAGAGTCCCGTTATAACGGAACCAAGATTGTATCGATGGCACCGGATTATGCAGAGTATGTGAAATTTGCCGATCTCTGGATGCCGGTTAAGCAAGGTACAGATGCTGCAGCATTTATGGCAATGGGGCATGTGGCACTGAAAGAGTTCCATGTCAATCAGCAAGACCCTTACTTTACCGAGTATGCCCGTAGCTTTACCGACTTCCCAATGCAGGTAATCTTGAGTAAGAACGGAGATCAGTTGGTCTCTGGACGTTTCTTGCGGGCCTCTGATTTTGATAACAATATGGGAGAAGACAATAATCCAGAGTGGAAAACCATTGTATTTGATTCGAAGAGTCAATCCTTCGTGGTACCGAACGGTTCTGTAGGGTTCCGTTGGGGAGAAGAGGGCAAGTGGAATATTCTGGAGCAGGCGAACGGAAGCGAGATTGAGGCAGAGCTGAGTTGTATTGAGGGTAAGGATGTCGTAGTGGATGTAACCTTCCCTCACTTTAACCCGGAAGATGGTGACACTCTGGTACGCAAAATTCCTGCACGTAGCTTGAAGCTGGCTTCTGGAGAAGAGGTGATGGTCACCTCTGTATTTGATCTACAGGTCGCTCAGTACGGTGTTGATCGTGGTCTGGGTGATAATCTGGCAACCTCCTATGATGATGCTACCGTTCCTTATACACCTGCATGGGCCGCCAAGGTAACTGGTGTGCCAGCAGCAGATCTGGAACGTACCGGACGGGAGTTTGCAGATAATGCATCCAAAACCCGTGGTAAATCGATGGTGATTCTGGGAGCCGCAATCAACCACTGGTACCACAATGATATGAACTATCGTGGCATCATGAACCTGCTGCATATCTGTGGCTGTGTGGGGCAATCAGGTGGCGGTTGGGCACACTATGTCGGGCAGGAGAAACTCCGTCCTCAGGCGGGTTGGGCACCGATTGCATTTGCTCTGGACTGGCACCGTCCACCACGTCATACCGCATCGACCACTTACTGGTATTTCCATACTGATCAGTGGCGTTATGAGCGAGTTGAGGCCGATGGTCTTCTGGCATCGACCGCTAAGGGTCGTTATAAAGGATACCAACTGGGTGACTATAATGTGGTTGCACAGCGTCTCGGCTGGACACCATCCATGCCGCACTTTGATAAAAATCCGATTGAGATTGTCAAGGATGCAGAGGCTGCGGGTGCCACTGATGAAGCGGGTGTTTCCAGCTACCTCGCAGAGAAGTTGAAATCGGGTGAAATTAATTTTGCCTACGAGGATATTGATGCGGAAGAGAACCATCCACGTAACCTGTTTGTATGGCGTTCCAACCTGATTGGTTGCTCATCCAAAGGGCATGAGTATTTCCTCAAACATCTGCTGGGTGCACAAAATGGTGTATTGAGTGAAGGTATCGAGGGTGCCTCCTGTCAAGAGATCAAATGGCGAGAGAAGTCACCAACAGGAAAGTTGGACCTGATGGTAGATATCAACTTTAGATTGAACTCCACGGGAGCCTACTCAGACATCGTTCTACCCACGGCAACCTGGTATGAGAAGGCAGATCTGAATACCACAGATATGCACCCTTTCATCCACCCGTTGAGTAAAGCGGTCGATCCTGCATGGGAATCTCGTTCAGACTGGCAGATCTTCAAGACCATTGCCAAGCGCTTCTCAGAGTTGTCAGAGACCCATCTGGGTACACAGAAGGATGTTGTTTCACTGCCTATGCAGCACGATACCCCGATGGCATTGGCACAGCCTTTTGGTGAAGTTAAAGACTGGAAGAAGGGCGATTGTGACCTGATTCCTGGCAAGACGGCACCGATCTTTAAAGTGGTAGAGCGTGATTACCCCAACACCCATGCTAAATATAGTGCATTGGGACCTCTGATGAATAAACTGGGCAATACCATCAAGGGTATAGACTGGAATACGGATAAAGAGATTAAAGAGCTTGCTTCACTCAATGGTGTGATCAAAGACGAGGGGATCAGTAAGGGGATGCCCTCACTGGCGGAAGATATCCATGTCTGTGATGCCGTGATGCGAATGGCACCGGAGACCAATGGTGAAGTTGCTCACAAATCGTGGAGTGCACAGAGCAAGAAAACAGGTATTGACCATAGCCATCTTTACAAAGGTCGTCAGGAAGACAAGATTACCTATCGTGATATTGTTTCTCAGCCTCGCAAGATTATTACCGCGCCAACCTGGTCAGGAATTGAGTCGGAAGAGGTGAGCTACAACGCCTGTTATACCAATCTGCATGAGCATATTCCACTGCGTACCCTGACCGGACGTGCCCAGTTCTATCAAGATCATGAGTGGATGCTCGATTTTGGTGAAGGGTTCTGTGCCTATAAGCCAGCGGTTGATCTGCAGGCGCACAGGAATGTGCCCGATGCCATTAAAGGGAAACCCCATCTGGTTCTGAACTGGATTACTCCGCACTCCAAGTGGGGAATCCACTCCACCTATCAGGATAACCTGAGAATGTTAACTCTGTTCCGTGGTGGCCCATACTTCTGGGTTTCGGAAGAGGATGCACGTTCAATAGGTCTTGAGGATAACGATTGGGTTGAGGCTGTGAATGATAACGGGGCAACAGTCGCTCGGGTCGTGGTCTCGCAACGTGTTCCTAACGGGATGGCGATCATGTATCACGCGCAGGAGAAGAACGTCAACGTACCGGGTTCCAATACCACGGGTAAACGAGGCGGTATCCTCAACAGTGTGACTCGTACGGTGCCCAAACCAACCCATATGATTGGTGGTTATGCTCAGCTTTCCTATGCATTTAACTACTACGGAACAGTTGGTTCAAACCGCGATGAGCATGTCATTGTCCATAAGATTGAAGATCAGGATGTGGATTGGTTAGAGCGTCCATTGACGCCAGAGCGGGAGGCGAAGAAGAACCCTCCAGGTATCAATAACTAATCACGTCAGGACATAGGAGAAATAAACATGAAAATACGTGCACAAATTGGCATGGTACTGAATCTTGACAAGTGTATTGGTTGTCATACCTGTTCGGTAACTTGCAAAAACATCTGGACTAACCGCAAAGGAGTTGAATACGCCTGGTTCAATAACGTTGAATCCAAACCGGGTGTTGGTTATCCCAAAATGTGGGAAGATCAGGATAAATGGCGTGGTGGTTGGGTGAACAAAGAGGGCAAACTGGAGCTGAGGTCAGGTGGTCGAATCAGCAAATTGCTCAATATCTTTGCCAACCCGGATATGCCGGAAGTTGATGACTATTATGAGCCATTTGATTATGACTATCCCAAGCTGCAGAACAAACCTCTCTCAGAGGCGGCCCCTACAGCGCGTCCTGTCTCGCAGATTACCGGTGAGCAGATGGACAAGATCACCTGGGGACCCAACTGGGAAGATGATCTGGCTGGAGAGTTTTCTAAACGTTCTAAAGATAAGAACTTTGAAGGCATTCAGAAGCAGATGTATTCGGAATTTGAGAATACCTTCCATATGTATCTGCCTCGACTCTGTAACCACTGTCTGAACCCTGCCTGTGTTGCCAGTTGCCCATCCGGTGCGCTCTACAAGCGTGATGAGGATGGTGTGGTACTTGTAGACCAGGATCGTTGTCGTGGCTGGCGTATGTGTGTCAGCGCCTGCCCTTACAAGAAGATCTACTTCAATTGGGAATCGGGTAAATCAGAGAAATGTATTCTCTGCTATCCTCGACTGGAATCTGGAATGCCAACGGCATGTGCAGAATCCTGTGTAGGTCGAATCCGTTATATGGGTGTGATGCTCTATGATGCGGACAAGATCAGTGATGCGGCCGGGGCTTCCAGAGAACAGGATCTCTATCAGGAACAGATGAACATCTACATGGATCCGAATGATCCTGAAGTTGTACGTCAGGCGTTGGCTGATGGTGTACCACAATCGTGGATTGATGCAGCACAGCAGTCTCCAGTCTATAAGATGGCTGTGGATTGGAAGATCGCCTTCCCGATCCATCCGGAATACCGGACACTGCCGAGCATGTGGTATGTACCTCCGCTGTCACCTGTCCAGGGTCAAATTGATCAGGGTACCCTGCAGACCGAGTCTGACGGAGTGATTCCAACCGTGAATTCACTGCGTTTCCCCTCTAAATTCCTCGCCAACCTGTTAACCGCAGGGGATGAGACGCCAGTCATCAGCGCGATTCGCAGACTGTTGGCAATGCGTAGCCATCAGCGAATGAAAACAGTGGAAGGGGGTGATGGCAAGGATGCACTGGACACGGCTGGTTTGACTATAGAACAGGCTGAAGAGATGTATCGTTATCTGGGTATTGCGAACTATGAAGATCGCTTTGTAATACCGACTTCGCATGAAGAGTTGCGTCTTGATGATCCATACGGATTCCAGGGACAAAATGGCTTCTCAGGTGGAAATACGAGTGCCCATGGTGAGGATTCTGGACAGGGGATGAGCCTGTTCCCGGTTCCTCGTAAAAAGACTGTCACGCCAATGGCCATTGTTGCACCACCCAAGAGCAGAAGATCCTGATAAGGAGAGTTAAAGATGAAACTGTATACCGTATTGGCCCGTCTGTTGGATTACCCAACCCCGGATCTGATGAATCATTTATCAGAAATCCGGGAGGTGATGGACAGTGAGCCTCAAGTGGAACCGAGTGAACGAGAAGTGGTGTCCGAATTTATGAGTTGGATACAACTTCATGAGTTGACAGGGATTCAGCAAATTTATGTGCAGACATTTGACATGGTTCCTGAACATGATCTTCACATGACTCACCATATTCATGGTGATAATCGTGATCGTGGCCCAGCCTTGATTGATCTAAGTGAACATTTCCGGGCTAATGGCCTGGAAATCAAGGATGGTGAGATACCGGACTATCTGCCGCTATTGCTGGAGTATGTCTCAACCTTAGGTGAAGATGAGAGCCGTTTCTTCCTTGCCGATGTTGGGAAAATTCTGTCAATTCTTGCAGATAACCTGGAAAAGGCCGACAGCCCCTATGCGAGGTTGATTCGACTGGTAGAGAACCGTGGTCAACTGGTCAAAGCAGCTTGAAGGAGTAAATAATGACAATACATGATTTTATTTTTGGGGCCTATCCATATCTGGCCGGGACGGTGTTTATTCTGGGAAGCTGGATTCGCTTTGATCGCGAACAGTACACCTGGAAAGCAGATTCCAGTCAGTGGCTGAGTAATCAGGGAATGAGACTGAGTAGCAACCTGTTTCACGTAGGTATTCTGGGTATCTTTTTTGGACATGCAGCAGGTATGTTGCTGCCACATAGCTGGTGGCAGTTGATTGCAACAGATGTGCAGCATCAATATATTGCAATCTATGCCGGCACACTGTTTGGTGGGATGGCACTAGTAGGTGCAGCGCTGTTATTTATGCGTCGTATGACCAATGCAAGAGTGAAAGCGGTCAGCCGTTTGCGTGACAACTTTGTGATCCTCTGGTTATTGATCACCGCCTTCCTCGGTTTGAGTACCATTCCGGGCTCATTGAGCCATGCAGCAGCAGGTGATGTGAGTGACATGCTTGCCCTTGCGGAGTATGTGAAGAGCATTGCTACCCTGAGTGTTGATCCGAGCCTGATAGCAGGCGTTTCAATCAGCTACAAGATCCACATGTTCTTTGGAATGACCATTTTCCTGGTCTTCCCGTTTACTCGACTGGTTCATGTCTGGAGCGTGCCTCTGACCTATTTGAGTCGTGCTTACCAGGTTGTCCGGGTTAAAAATGTGACAATGAATTAAAGGTTCTGTTGCGGGGCCAACTCATGGGTACTGTCTGTTCCTGAGTTGGCCCTTTTTTATACGGAGATTTTTGAAATGACCATGAATACAAACCCAACAGCGATTCGGGTTGAATATGTGACAGTTGAAGGTAAAGAGATTGCGACCGATCAGGAAGGCTATATTCAGGATCTGGACCAATGGTCCGAAGGCTTTGCGGTAGCTCAAGCAAGAAAAGAGGGGCTGGAGTTAACACAAGAGCATTGGGATGTGATCTGGCTGCTTCGTAACCATTACGAAGAGCATGGCGTCCAGATAGAAGTCAGAAAGATGATAAAACACTTTGCAAAAGTCTGGGGGAAAGAGCGTGGTAACAACCGCAATCTGCATGATCTTTTTCCTAAAGGTGGCCCCCAAAAGCAGGGCAACCGTGTTGCAGGGATTCGTAAAACCAAGGGTGAACACTAAGAGATAGAAGTAACGAGCCGGGAGACTCCTCTGTAGACCAGAGGTTTCCTGATCTCTCTATCTATAACTAAGAATCGCTTAAACAATGTTGTCGGAGTACTGGTTTCTGAAATCCTAAAGGTCTACTGATGAGCACCAAAAGTTGAGTACTTTTCCTACGATACAGAGGTATTTCTGGGTACTGCTGTTATCTATCGTTCAATGGACAGCTTCTGCTGAACCACTTTCTACAGTCAATTTACAGTTAAAGTGGCTCCATCAATTTCAATTTGCCGGGTACTATGCCGCTTTAGAGAAAGGTTTCTATCGTGACGTAGGGCTGAATGTCGTCATTCATGAGCACACGCGTGACCGATCTCCACTGCAGCGATTAAGGAGTGGTGAAGTTGAATATATTGTTGCAGGGAGCGAACTCATTGTTGAGCGTAGTAAAGGGGTCCCGGTAGTCGCGCTCTCTGCTATTACACAACACAGCCCTTTGGCTTTATTGGTAACAAAAAACTCTGGCATTAAAAGCCCTTCTGATTTGCGTGATAAACGTGTGATGACAGATTTAGGGCTGACAAATGCACCCATACTTGCAATGCTCAAGAAATTTCTGAAAGAGAATGAATTTATACATCAGAAAAGTAGCTACAAGATCAATGATTTAATTGATGGAAAGACAGATGCTTTCAATGCTTATGTTACCAATCAAGGCTTTTTCCTAAAAGAGCAGGGAATAGGTTTTCACTACCTGCACCCAACTCGTTATGGTATTGATTTCTATGATGACATCCTGGCAACGACAGAACAGGAGATCACTCTTAACCCTCAACGGGCCACTGCGTTTCGAGAGGCTAGTCTGAAAGGGTGGCGCTATGCCCTGGATCATAGTGAGGAGATAGTCGAACTTATCCTGAAGAAATACAACTCGCAAGAAAAAAGCAGAGCGCACCTGCAATATGAAGCGATACAGATGCGTGAAATGATCCAGCCTTTGCTGGTTAATCTGGGTTATATGCACAGGGATCGTTGGATTCATATTCAAGATACGCTAACTGAGCTTGGATTCCTGGATCAAAAAGTAGCTATTGAAGAGTTGCTATACCTGCCAGAAAAGCCATGGGAAATTCCAGTGATTCTTATCTGGCTGCTCTCCGCAGGTGGAGTGCTTCTTATCTTATCAACGCTCTGGTCACTGACAATCAGAAAACAACGAGATGAACTGTCACGTTTTAAACATACGCTTGATCTGAGCAGTGACTGTGTATTCATGTTCAGTCCGGAAGACTATCGTTTTATCTATGTAAATGATGGCGCGACTGCTCAAGTTGGTTTTGAGAGAGAAGAACTACTGGAGATGACTCCAATTGATATCAAGCCAGAATTTACTGTAGAGCAATTTACTCAGATGGTAAAACCATTGGTTGAATGTCCTGGACTTGCCTATGAATTCGAAACACTCCATCGTCATAAAGACGGTCATGATATCCCTGTAGAAGTTACATTACAGTACATTGCTCCTCAAAAGGGTGCCCCTCGTTTTGTTGCGATTGTCCGGGATATTTCCGAGCGAAATGAGTTTGAAAACAATCTACGTCAGGCAAAAGAGCAGGCTGAACACGCAAATTATGCTAAAGATGATTTTCTGGCGTCCATGAGTCATGAGTTACGCACTCCATTGACCATCATCATGGGTAATAGTGAACTCCTGTCAGAGAGTGGACTCAATCAGAATCAGCAAGAAAATATTCAGACCGTAATGAGTGCAAGTTATAAACTACTCTCACTGGTCAATGATATCCTGGACCTGTCAAAGATAGAGTCCGGTAAATTTGAGGTTGACCTTGCCCCGTTTGACCTGACAGGGTTACTAGAGCAGTTGAAGGATATGTATGCACTGCAGGCGAAGGATGCTGGAGTTCACTTTGAGATACAGCAGAAGGAATACCCCCAATTTCAGCTTTGGGGAGACTTTGTACGCATAGGTCAAATACTGCTTAATTTACTCAGTAACGCATTTAAATTTACCGACCAAGGTAGCATCACACTGACCTGCTGGAGAGAGGGTGAGCTACTCAATTTCTCGGTTGAAGACAGCGGGATTGGTATGCCTCCAGAGGTGCTGGATCGTCTATTCCAACCTTTTGAACAGGCCGATAGCAGCATCTCTCGGCGCTATGGCGGTACCGGATTAGGGCTACATATCTCCTGGTCATTGGCAGAACTGCTGGATGGCTCCATAGAAGTGGTGAGTGAGGAGGGAAAAGGCTCTCAATTTACCTTAAAACTACCCTATCGAGAGAGTGAACTGCACACCCCTTCGGAAGATCAAAAACAGACAGGGGCTCAAAGCACGACAGCATCACATCAATATAGAGGTGAAGTATTGGTTGTAGAAGATACCCCGGAACTACAACTGTTGGAGAGCCGATTGCTCAAGTCGATGGGGGCTACCGTAACGTTGGCGAGTGATGGACAAGAGGCCGTTGAAAAGGCCAGTCAGCAGCACTTCGATTTGATCTTGATGGACATGCAAATGCCGGTGATGAATGGGTTAGAAGCAACCCGAGTATTGAGAGAGCAGGGGAGCCAAACCCCCATTGCCGCATTGACCGCAAACGTAATGCAGCGTCACCGGGACCAATTTTACCAAGCAGGGGTCGATGAATTCTTGCAAAAACCGATTAACAAGAGTGAACTACAGCAGACCCTCAATAAATATCTCAAACAAGAGCACACAACATTAGACAAAAGCACTGACACTACAGAAACCACACAATCAGATCAGCCGCAATGTGGTGAAGAGAGCCTCTGCCCAATACTGGTCATTGATGATGAAGAGAGGATGTTGGAGCTCTACCGGAAAGTGCTTGGAGGCCGCACCAGAGACTCCCATGGAGACGCTTTGCAAGCACTGGAAGGGGTGATGGGAGAAGCGATTACAGTACAGAAACAAAATGAGGAGCCTGTTGTAAAAGAGTTTTCCGTGACCGTTGCCAACCAAGGCAAACAGGGTGTTGAGCTGGCACAACAGGCAATTGAGGAGAACCGAGCTTTTCCGGTCGCCTTTATCGACATGCAGATGCCACCGGGGATGGATGGACTGGAGACCGCAAAAGCACTACGTGCACTGGATAAAAGGATCTACATCGTCATCGTAACCGCATACTCCAATACCAGCCTGGAACAGATTAACGAAGCACTGAGGTATGACGTACTTTATGTTCATAAACCCTTTGACCGACAAGAGATCCTGCAGATGGCGAGAATATTGAGTCAAAACTGGAAAAATGAACATCAAGGATTAATCGGTGGGGCAGCCTATGAAGCGGTCCCCTCTGGTGCTGCAGAAGAAGAGGTGGACGATGAGTTGATCGCCATCTTCAATGAGAGTGCGACCAACAATAAAAGACTTCTCATGCGTGCATTAGCAGAGAAAGAGTGGAAAAAGATCAAAGAGATTGCTCACCCCATAAAAGGGAGTGGAACATCTTTTGGTTTTCCAGAGCTAACTGCAAAGGCAAAGTCTGTCTGTGATGCCTTCGACAATGATGAGTTTGATCAGTTGCAAGAATTAACGATGGATTTGATTCTTGAGCTTGGGAAAGCACTGTCTTAACGAAAAGGGTAGCTAGTTGTTAACGCTGGAGCAATAGCGCATCTATTTGCCGCACCGCTCGATTCATAAAATCAGCTCTCAAAGTGGTAGGGTATGATCAGTGGCGTATGTCTGCTCCGACTCAGAGCGATCTCTAAGATAGATGGTGCTCAACTCACGCAATGCGACCAGAGCCGCCTCTGGTGCGACTGACAATCAATATCAGTTATATATAGAGGATAGACTAACTCAACACCCTAGGAGGGATGAGCGAACAATGAAGATTAAGACAAAAATCACTTTAGGATTTGGTCTCTTGACCGTACTTTTTCTCGTTAACAGTTTGATCGGCCTCTATGGTACACAGACCCTGAAAGACTCATTGATTTATGTGACGGGTACGGCATGGGATACTGCAGACGGGGCTATGGAAGGTTCCATTGGTATCGAGGCTGAGATCATTGGTATTGCCAGAACATTGCAGAGGCAGCATGCAGAGGAGCCTGTCAGCCAACTGGTCTCCGAAGGGCAGGAGACAGCTAATGAGGCGCTGGGTCGGATGGAGGGGGCTGGATTAATCGATCAGACCACAGTCTCCGTAATTCGTAATCTGAGAAGAGAGTTTGCCGAGAAGCGGGAAACGTTACTCTCTTCCCACAGCAGTTTTCTGAAATCGCTAAATCAATTGGAGCAACACTTCTATGAATTTCAGCTCTTGATGGAATCGGCTGAGGAAGTGGGTGATAGCCAGGTAGAAGAGCTGGAGGGGAATCCGGAGATGGCGATCTCCTGGAATGGTGGTCTGAGAGAGAAATGGAGTGCAGCGGATGGTGGTATGGAGGCCAGTATCGGGCTGCTTAAACGTATCTATTACTTTCAGCGTCTGGTCTCCGGAAAAGATTTTGATCAATCAATACAGGGATTGAAGGATGCCAGAACCTTTTTGCAGGAGAGTATGGATGAACTGATCGAGCACCCTGTCTTTATCGCGGCTAAACATCGGATGGGTAGCAGAGAGCTGAGTTTCAGTGAGTGGTTTAAGCAGTCCCTGAATCATCATGATCAGGATTTTGAAAATACGGTTACTGCCTATGTGGCCTATAACACGGCACTGAAGGCCTATGAGGCAGCATCGGACCGTCTGCTCTCGAAGATTGAAGAGGTTGAGGAGCTGGGCGATAGCACGATTGAAGGCGAGGTGGGCAATATCACTGAACAGTCGGATCGGGTGACCTATCTGATGGTCTCGGCATTGGTGATCGGCGTTTTGATTGCCGTAATTGCCGCATCAGTGATTGTCATCAGTGTCTCCAGACCGATCACTGCGGCGGTTCATATCGCTGAAGAGATTGCGGATGAGCACCTTGATGTTGCGATCGACACCCGTTCAGAGGATGAGGTGGGTGCCCTGTTACGCTCAATGGACAGAATGCGCGATAACCTTCGTACATCGATCGAGCGTGATCGTAAATTGGCCGCTGATGCTTCACGTATCAAAGAGGCGCTCAATGTTGCCTCCGCCAATGTCATGGTGGCAGATGACAACAATGACATCATCTATATGAATGATGCAGCAGTCATGATGTTCAATAATGTCGAGTCTGATATTCAGCGAGATATTACCGACTTCAATGCCAATGATTTGATTGGCAGCAATATCGACAAATTCCATAAGAATCCGGCTCATCAGCATCAATTGATCAAGAATCTCAATGGCACGCTGAATTCAGGATTTGAAGTCGGTGGGCGGAATATGAAATTTGTGGCCAACCCGGTTCAGAGCAAGGATGGAAAACGCCTTGGTACTGTAGTGGAGTGGAGCGATCAGACCGCACATGTGGCCATTCAGCAGGAAATTGAGGGGCTCATTACCGCAGCACGTAATGGTGATCTCTCCAGTTCCATCTCACTCGATGGCAAGGAGGGGTTCTTCCTTGGGCTGTCTGAGGGGGTCAATGAATTGGTCTCCACAGTGGCTCAGGTATTTGATGACATTGCAAATGTAATGAGTGCGATGGCACAGGGAGGCCTGCAACACAAGATGACGGGTAAATATGCAGGCACCTTCAGAGAGGTTCAGAAGAATGTAAATACAACCATCGAATCACTCAATGAGATTGTCTCGAACATACGTGGCTCCACAGAGATGATTACCTCTGGTGCGGATGAGATTTCAAAAGGGAATAACAGTCTCTCTGATCGCACCTCTCAACAAGCGGCGAGTCTGGAGCAGACGGTCAGTGCGATGGAGGAGCTGACCAGTACCGTGCGCCAGAACGCAGATAATGCGCAACATGCAACACAACTATCCGACAGTGCGCGTGCCAAGGCCTCTGAGAGTACAGATATCGTCAATGATGCGGTTACTGCCATGGAGGAGATTAATGTTTCCAGTAACAAGATTTCCGAGATCGTTGGAGTCATTGATGGGATTTCCTTCCAGACCAACCTGTTGGCACTCAATGCTGCGGTTGAGGCGGCCCGTGCCGGTGAGCAGGGGCGCGGATTTGCTGTGGTTGCAGGTGAAGTTCGTAATCTGGCACAACGCTCTGCAACATCAGCGAAGGAGATTAAGGAACTGATTCTCGATAGTGTGAATAAAGTTGAAGCGGGCTCTAAACTGGTTAACCAATCGGGAGATGCCCTCAAAGAGATTATGGACTCAGTGGACAAGGTTGGGGAAATCGTTGCCGAGATCTCCACAGCAAGCAATGAACAAGCACAGGGTATTGATCAGATCAACAATACGATGACGAACCTGGATAGTTTGACCCAGCAAAATGCAGCATTGGCCGAGGAGGCTTCGGCAGCCAGCGTATCGATGAATGACCATGCAGTGAAGATGAGTCGTCAAGTCGAATTCTTTCAGGCCGGCGCTCATGTTGAGTCTGCCGTAGTCGTAAAATAAAATTTCTCTGTCCCCATAGATCGCTCCATCGACCTGATCTTCTCTCACTTGAGAAAGATGTGCAGCACTTCAGAGTTTGCCGTGATGGCCAGCCGCTACGAGGCGTGAGATACCAGTTGATGAGTTAGGAGCTTGTCCGAGAATAGAAGCCGTCGCGAAAATCACAGAAAAGTTATAAGGTGAGCTTATTGAACGAGGCGAATAGTGCCGCTATTTAACGAGTTGGATAAGCTCAGATTATGGCTTTCATGGGATTTGCAGTAGGCTCTCTATTCTCGGACAGGCTCCTAGGTGGTCTTATCGTTTGAGAGGCTGCTATCGAGTCAGCTCCAGTCAAGGTAAACCCCACCTTCAGGTATCATCAGGGGCGGCTCTGCTCGCATAACAGGAATTGAACCTGATCTCAAAAACGTCAGCTAAGTGTATAGTCCATCCGCTGGTTCTGTTTGATGGTTACCGGCGACAGTGCGACCCATTGCTGCCTCTGATGTTTCAGCAAAAGTTGGTCATCACACGGCTGGACATGACTCATAGCTGCCACTAGCTTGACTCTTGACTGTTCTGATAATGCTATCTCTAGTGACGCTATAATTTTGGAAAATCTTTCAAGCAGCAGCGACCTGATGGGTTGCTAGTCTCACAAGAGCACATTCCCATCTTAGTTTGCTCAATAACAAAATCCTTGGTGCTAGGATTAAGCTGATAATCTTCATCACTCACGCCAAAGCAGTAGCACAACAACTTCTTATTGCTTTGCTCCTTCACTCCTATATTGGTCCGTACTTGTGATTTATAGATAACTGAATCATCATTACCGAAGTATGCGACATCACAATTCGAGTCATCACAAAAATAGTGATGTTGTGCTGTTCCGGTCCAGCTCCGGTCCAGCTCCATGGCTCTTTCAGGTGGTGAACAATGGTGCGTTTTGAAACCTCATGGTACTCCTTAAAATTAACTGGGCAGCGATACTTGGTAGGCTGGCTACTTTCACACTTAGATGATGAACAGCAGGAACTCATATTTCCTCCTCAATGCCATTAGATTTCTCCTGAATCCGTGACTTCCAATTTGAAGTCAGCCATATCCGAAGCAAACCTGCCCAATTTTTCTTAATCCAGCCTACTTGTTTGGCTGGACACCTGTTTTTT
>DUYW01000012.1 GCA_013349825.1 Gammaproteobacteria bacterium
ACCCAGTAAATTGGCTTTTCACTGTTCATACCAATCAATGTATGTAATTTTATACACTATGTCAATAATATGATGACTTTACTTCACTTTCTTTGGCTAACAGTTAACTATACAGAATTACTAACTATTGAATTATACGGATTCTGTATAATTCAATAACTACTGCCCTAGTTTGCGGAAAATCTCTGTATTTCCTCATTTTCATATCAACCATTCTGACCCATTAGACACACCGTGCAACCAAAAAACAACCTGTCCTTTTGTACAGGTATAGCAACAAGTGGCTGGTTGTCATTAATCAAGTGTATTGAGTGTTCTGGAAAATCTACCAATGACCATGTTGTTTCTTAAAATACCCCTAATCATGCCGCCATTGTGAGTCGATATGTTGGCTTCTTTCTGCAAGCCACTGCTCAATCTGCCTTCTATCTTGACCTGGTTGTGCGGAGGGGAGTTGTTTCAGTGATTTCTGGTATTTTCGGTACAATTTTCCTGTTTGGAGTGGTTAAAAGAGCCTTGTGACCTGCTGTTCGCTGCTCATGTTATAGATGGTCTGGTCGTGTTGGGCCAACAGTAGACCTCTTCCTCTGTTACTGAGATTACCAAGCCTGTTTGGGATGATATTTGCGATTGTAGCAGCAAGTTCGAACAAATTCTTAGGGTAGAGCCTTCTTTGCCATGACGTTGTTGGCTAAGCCGGTTCCAGCTTGGCGTAGCTGGCAACCAGCCATTTGGTGCCTGCCTCTGGGAAGTGGATCTGAATACGGGCCTGTGGGCCGCTTCCTTCCAGCATCAATACCGTCCCTTCACCAAATTTGGTGTGACGTACCTGTTGGCCCGGATGCAGTCCGGTACCAGAATCTTCAACAATGCGTGAACGGCTGTTTTGGGTGTAGCTGGAGGAGTAGCTACTGACGGGGCGGGAGATGGTGGAGCGAATCCGCACCTCCTGCAGCAGTTCATTGGGGATCTCTTTGATAAAGCGAGAGACCCGTGGATAGCTCTCTTTTCCGTAGAGTCTGCGACTTTCTGCGTGGGTCATGGTCAACTTCTGTCTGGCGCGGGTGATGCCGACATAACAGAGGCGACGCTCCTCCTCCAGACTGTCGGGATCTTCTGCCGATCGGCTATGGGGGAATAGCCCCTCCTCCATGCCGCTCAGGAAGACTTGCGGAAACTCCAGCCCTTTGGCGCTGTGCAGCGTCATCAACTGTACGCAATCCTCCCACTCATCTCCTTGGGTATCACCTGCCTCCAGTGCGGCCTGGGCGAGAAATTCATCCAGTATATTGAGTGATCCATCTTCCGGGCTGTATTGGCGGGCGGCGGTAACCAACTCCTCAAGATTCTCTACCCGTGCTTGTGCTTTTTCACTCTTCTGGTTTTTATAGTGGTCGAACAGGGTGCTTTTATGGATAGCAATATCGACCTGATCACTGAGTACTTTATCGGTTGCCTCTTCACTCATCCGCTCAATCAGTTGCATAAAGTTGATCAGTGCATTGCGGGCACGGGCGGCAAGTAGTGTCCCTTCGCTCTGTTCTGTGGCAGCTTGCCAGAGAGAAATACCGGCACCACGGGCATGGCTGCGTACTACCTCTACGGTTCGGTCCCCGATTCCACGGGTGGGTGTGTTAACAATGCGCTCAAAGGCGGAGTCATCATGACGGTGGGCCATCAAGCGCAGATAGGCAAGGGCATCCTTGATCTCGGCACGTTCGAAGAAACGCAGTCCACCATAGATGCGATAGGGGATATTGGCACTGAGCAGCGCCTCCTCCAGTACTCGCGACTGTGCATTGGAACGGTAGAGAATAGCGTTTTCATCTCTTTTACCCCCTTTATCAACCCAAAATTGGATCTGTTCGGCGATAAAACGCGCTTCGTCGAGATCATTGAAGGCGGCATAAAGCTGAATCGGCTCCCCCTCATGATCCTCGGTCCATAGCTCTTTACCTAACCTGCCAGGATTATTTTCAATGAGTGCATTGGCGGCATTGAGGATATTTCCAGTGGAGCGGTAGTTCTGTTCGAGTCGAAAGGTCTTGGTGTTTTCGAAGTCTTTATCAAAATTGATAATGTTCTCAATCTTTGCATTACGCCACCCATACACTGCTTGGTCGTCGTCACCGACTATGAAAATATTACCCTGTTCACCGCTCAAAAGTCGCAGCCAGGCGTATTGGATGGTGTTGGTATCCTGAAACTCATCGACCAATACATGGCTGAAGCGATTTCGATAGTGGGTGAGCAGATCCGGGTTGTTGAGCCACATTTCGTGGGCACGTAGCAGTAGCTCCGCAAAGTCCACCAGTCCACCCCGTTGGCAGGCCACCTCGTAGGCCATGTAGACCTGTATCATCTGCGTTAACCAGTGGTCATGACCCGGATCGATATGAGCGGCACGAACCCCTTTGTCTTTCTGTTCACTGATAAACCACTGTGCCTGTTTGGGGGGCCAACGCTCTTCATCGAGATTCATCTCCTTGATCAGGCGGCGTACCAATCGTAGTTGATCCTCGCTATCGAGAATCTGAAAATTCTGTGGCAGATTGGCCTCTTGCCAGTGGTTACGTAGCAGACGGTGGGCCAGCCCGTGAAAGGTGCCGACCCAGAGGTTACCGGAGGGCATCTGTAGCAGGGTTTCAATGCGCCCCTTCATCTCCTTTGCCGCCTTGTTGGTAAAGGTGACGGCGAGGATTGACCAGGGTGAAACCTGTTCTGCCTCAATCAGCCAGGCGATACGGTGTACCAGCACACGGGTTTTACCACTACCGGCACCGGCCAGTATCAGGGTGTTTTTGGATTCGGTGGTGACCGCCTGACGTTGTGCCTCGTTGAGCGGTTCAATAATTTCAGTAATATCTTCCATGGATTGCCATTCTACTGGTGGGGCGGGGTGTATGCGAGTGCCCAGAGCTGAATCTTGCGGACACCGGCCTGTTTCAGGGCCTTTGTGACCGCCTCCATGGTACTACCGGTGGTGACTACGTCATCAAACAGTGCGATATGAGCCCCTTTGAGGGGTTGGGTTACAGTGAATGCATGGTTGAGATTCTCTCTTCTTGCCTGGGCGTCCAGTCCGTGTTGGTCCGGGGTAAAGCGGACTCTGCGGCAGCCGTGGCGGTTGATCGGGATGCCGAGTGTCTTGGCGGGTATGCGAATCATCTCCAGTGCCTGGTTGAAACCGCGCTGTCGTAGCCGCTTGGGGTGGAGGGGGATTGGGAGAATTTGGTCCGGCAGTTCAAAGGGTTGCTGCTGTAGCCGCTGTTGTAGTTGTTGCTGGATCAGCAGCCCAAAGAGCCGGGAGAGGTGGAGTTTATGGTTAAATTTGAGTTGATGGATCAGTGGTGCCAGTGGCTCCCGATACTGGAAAGGGACAAAAATCTCGTCCCAACGATCTCTCTGCTTTAGCTCAAGTGGGACATGAGGCTGTATCGGTAGCTTGGGTCTACAGCGGTTGCAGAGAGGTATCGGGCCATGCGTTACAGGTTTCTGGCAGATTGCGCAGGGGCCGGTGGGCAGTAGTTGTTGAAGTCGTTGGTATACTTTTTTCAGCACGATTGGTTGACAGTGTTTCAGAGCAGGGTACGATCATCGACATTCTATAGGAGTAGACCGATTGAAGACCCCTGAAATTCGAAATAACTGGCAGCTGGAGGAGGTGGAGGCACTGTTTGACCTCCCTTTTAATGACTTGCTGTTTCAGGCACAGACTATCCACCGCATGACCTTTGACCCCAACAAGGTGCAGGTGAGTACCTTGATGAGTATCAAAACCGGTGGCTGTTCGGAGGATTGTAGCTACTGTTCGCAGAGCGCACGCAACAATACCGAATTGGAGCGTGAAAAGCTGGCAGAGGTGAATGAAGTGCTGGAGGCTGCGCGTGAGGCGAAGCGTTCCGGCTCTTCCCGTTTCTGTATGGGGGCAGCATGGCGTAACCCGAAAAGTAAGGATATGGAGCGTTTACTGACCATGGTCAGTGGGGTCAAGGCGTTGGGGATGGAGACCTGCATGACCCTGGGGATGTTGACGGACCATCAGGCGCAGAAGCTGAAAAAGGCGGGGCTCGATTACTATAACCATAATCTCGACACCTCCGAGGCCTACTATGGTGAGGTGATCACCACCCGTACCTATCAACAGCGTCTGGATACGCTGGAGCATGTACGTGATGCCGGACTGAATGTCTGTAGTGGCGGTATTGTCGGAATGGGAGAGTCGCGTCAGGACCGTGCCGCTCTATTGGCGACACTGGCCAATCTACCGAAGCAGCCGGATAGTGTGCCCATTAATCGACTGGTGAAGGTGGCAGGCACCCCGCTGGATGAGATGGAGAGTCTGGAGGCGTTAGAACCGTTGGAGTTTGTACGCACGATTGCTGTGGCGCGAATTTTGATGCCAGTTTCGTGGGTACGATTATCGGCAGGACGAGAATCGATGCGTGAAGAGCTGCAAGCACTCTGTTTTGCCGCGGGGGCGAACTCAATGTTTTCGGGTGAACAGTTGTTGACTACACCGAATGCGGGTGAGGAGAGTGATGCCTCTCTGTTTGCCAAGTTGGGGTTGGAAGCCTTGGCTGGAGAGGAGGTTGTGTTGGGATAGTGTAATGAATGCCTACACTATAAATACCTTTTAAAACTTATGGTAAAGTTAGCACTTAGTTGTATAGCAGTGATTCCCATTAATTTTCGAAGGCAGTTCTCTTTTTATCGATATGGCCCCGTTTAATCCAATGGATACTCAGGAAAACAGACGCATTCTTGCGGTTGATGATGAAGAGGGTGTGCTCGCCCACTACCGGACAATTTTTACCCCGTCCGACCGCAAGGCTCTGCTTGCACAAGATCAGTTGTATGGTGTGTTGGAGGATGGTTCGGAGACAGAGCCGAATCTGGGCGCTGAGCAGCCTACCTATCTGCTGGACTGTTTTTCACAAGGTATGGATGCGGTTGCAGCAGTCGAAGCCTCATTGAAGGATCAGCAGCCGTATGCGGTAGCACTGATTGATATGCGCATGCAGCCGGGGATCGATGGGCTGGAGACGGCACAAAGAATCAGGCTTCTGGACAGCGAGGTGAATATTATTTTCATCACCGCCTACAGTGACTATACGACCGATAAAATATTCCACCAGATCAGTGGTTCGGTACTCTGGTTTCGTAAACCCTTTCATACTGGAGAGATTGTTCAGGCCGTCCGTAATAGCTGTGATCAATGGCATCAGGCGTATGAGTTAGAACAGTTACGACAAGATCTGGCCTATCGGGTTGATCTGCAAACCGAGCGTTTGCAGTCAAAAGTAAAGTCACTTTCAATTCTGCAGAGAAACAGTCTCAAACGTGAGCTGAAAATGGGGGAGATGAAGCGGCAGATCTATAGCTTGAAGGCATTTCAGGATTTGCGACTGCTTCTTTCAAGTAATCCGCTACCGGAGCCGGACGCTTCCAATACAGAGTTCAGGCCAGTTGAGTTGTTGCTGGTTGATGATACAAGTTCAGCACACTCAACCTATCTGCCACAGTTGACCGCTATCGGGTTTCAGGTGATGGTTGCAGGCTCTTTTGATGAAGCCTTTAAGCTTGCAACGCGCTCCTCGACTGAAGTAGTTTTGATTGGTATCTGTCTATCCGGTGACTGTGGTAAGCAGCTGATCACGCAATTGCGTGATGATTCTCATACTCTGTATACATTACCCCTGTTGCTTACCAACAGATGTGATGAGATGGTGGCGGTAGAGGCTGGAGCAGCCTATTGCATCAATAAAGGGCACCCCGCTTTTCTGAATCAGATGGAGTTGGTGCGTGACTATGTTCAGAAAAACAGATCGCTTCAGTCCGCTTATATTCCTGAGAACAACTTCTCTGAAAATCGGCGTGTGTTACTGGTGGATGATGAACCACAAGATTTGGATCTACTTCAAAATTGCCTGAGAAGTGAGGGAGACCCCAGTGGTATGGTTCCACTTGAGGAGTTCGTTGATAAGACAAGTAGGCACCATAAGGTGGAAGAGTCGCTGCAACAGAGAGCATTTTTACCTTTTGAGATAACAGTACTGAATCAGGGGCTGGATGCTGTTGCTGCGGTACGTGAAGCACAGTTTGTAGAGCGCCCATTCGCAGTGGCAGTAATTGATACGCAGATGTCACCGGGGATTGATGGCTTGGAGACGGCGCGGCAAATCCGCCAAATTTCTCCACAAATTGATATTGTGATGTTGAAGGTTGATAGTGACTATTCACTCAATCAGATTCGGCAGGTTTTGGGTGGTAATTTTTCTCTGCTAGAAAAGCCTCTTAAAAAGAATGAGATACAACAGCTGGTGGTAGAGGGGTGTGCAAAATGGGCAATCGCCCACGAGGTCAATACCTCGAATCAGGCGCTGTTGAATCTGGCTGAGGACCTGGAACAGGAGAACATTCTTCGTAGAGAGGTGGAAGAGCAACTTCTGCAGGCGAGTCATGCCAAAGATGATTTCCTCTCTAATATGAGTCATGAGCTGCGTACGCCACTGACCTCAATCATTGCCAACAGTGAATTTCTGGCAGAAGAGCTGGTTGATCCGGGTCAGGAGCAGCAGCAGATTATCAAATGCATTGAAGTGGCGGGCCGAAATCAGCTGGCTCTGGTCAATGATATTCTCGACCTCTCCAAGATTGAGTCAGGAAAATTTACCATTGATAAGACGCTGTATGATCTCTCTTCTCTATTAGAAGATCTTGAGCATATCTTTTTGATTCGTGCAAAAACGTTGGGCTCTGAACTCACCATTGAGCAGCGAAATAGTGAGCATTTTCAGTTGATTGGAGACCCACAACGGATTACACAGATCTTGATCAACCTGCTGGGCAATGCGATCAAATTTACACAGAAAGGGGTCATAAGCCTGACAACGGAGGTTCGTGATCAGTGGTTGTGTTTTATCGTTAAAGACAATGGTATCGGGATGTCTCCTGAGGCGACGCAAAAGCTCTTCAAAAAATTTGAGCAGGCAGATGGGTCTATTTCACGCCGTTTTGGAGGCAGTGGACTTGGGCTATTCATCTCACTAAATTTGTCTGAAATGATGGGGGGGCACATTGAGGTGGAGAGTGAAAAGGGTGTCGGTTCGACCTTTACCTTGACCTTGCCATACAGGCCCAGTGAAGAGCCTATACCGGAACACAGTACCGGATCCTCCGACCGACAACACTTCTCTGGGACAGTATTACTGGCAGAAGACACACCGGATATACAACAAGTGATTATCAGGATGCTTGAGAAAAGAGGCGTTACTGTGACGGCGGCCAATAATGGTCAGGAAGTTTTGGACCAGGCTCTTGTCACACCATTCGACCTGATTTTGATGGATATGCAGATGCCGGTGATGGGTGGAGTAGAGGCAACAGAGATGTTGCGAAGTCTTGGCTGTGATACGCCGGTGGTGGCCTTGACGGCTAATGTAATGAAGAGGCATCGGGACCTGTTTGAGCAGGCAGGAGCTAATGACTTCCTCAACAAACCGATTCATCAACAGGAGTTGAATCGGGTTCTGCAACACTATCTCAAGCCTGATGATCAATCAGAACAAGCGGTGGAGGATGATGAGCCACTGATCTCTGACGAGCTGCGTATCCTTTTTATTGAACGGGTTATAGAGCAGAGGAAGGTATTACCTATATTGTTAAGAGAGCAAAACTGGCCGGAGATCCGGTTGGTTGCCCATAACATGAAGGGAAGTTGTGATATCTATGGTTACTCAGAGATCGCTGATACAGGAAAAAACATCTCTGATGAGATTGATGCAGGCTCCTATGATGTGGTCGTACCACTGGTGAGTCAGCTTATTGAACAATTGGGTGGGGTTGAGTAAGGGTGACAAGGTCAGAAGCGAATGGCTGCAGCTGGGTGTGAGTCACTGTTGCGTTGGAGCAGAGTCTTGATAATACCCGCTCTCCCGGTCTGACTATCTAAAAGAGCACATGAGTCTGGATTTTCAACTACAGCAACAGCTGGATGTGCGTAAAGTACAATCGCTCTACCGGATGCGTCGTACAGCCTCTTCACCGCAGGGGGTGGAGCTTGAGGTCGATGGTCAGCACTATCTATCCTTCAGCAGTAACGACTATCTGGGGCTTGCCAACCATCCACAAATTATCGAGGCCTTTCAGCAGGGGTTATCCCGCTGGGGAACCGGGAGTGGTGCAGCCCATCTGGTGACCGGACATAGTGCTGCGCACCATGCTCTGGAAGAAGAGCTGGCCGATTTTCTCGGCTATCCGCGTGTGTTGCTCTTCTCTTCCGGTTATCAGGCCAATCTTGGAGTTCATCAGGCGTTATTGGGGCGCAAGGATAGTACCCTTCATGATCGTCTGAACCATGCTTCACTGCTGGATGGAGCCAAACTCTCAGGGGCAAAATTGCTGCGTTATGGTCATACCGATGTCAATGCGCTGGAGCGGCGGCTATCTGAAGTCAGCAGTGGACGTATACTGGTGGTGACTGATGGAGTTTTCAGTATGGATGGAGATATCGCTCCGTTATCAGCAATTGCAAACGAGTGTCGCTGTGGTGGTGCGACCCTGATGGTGGATGATGCGCATGGGGTGGGCATAGAGGGCGCAGAGGGCAGGGGTACGGTCTCCGGATTTGGGTTAAGCCCTCTGGAAGTTCCTGTTTTGATGGGGACGCTGGGGAAGGCGTTCGGGGTTTCCGGTGCCTTTGTTGCCGGCAGTGAGGCGCTGATTGAAACCTTGATTCAGCAGGCCCGAACCTATATCTATACCACGGCAACCCCACCGGCACAGGCAGAGGCAACGCGAAAGGCGCTGCAGTTGGTGAGGGAAGGTGAAGATCGGCGTCAACATCTACAGCAGTTGATTGCCCGCTTCCGTAGCGGAGCTACAGCACTGGGGCTGAATTTGATGCACTCTGTGACACCAATTCAGCCCCTGTTGGTGGGTGATTCTGCGGCAGCCCTGCAGCGCTCCAGACAGCTACAGAAGAGCGGCATTCTGGTGGCCCCGATGCGCCCGCCTACGGTACCCGAAGGGGGGGCGCGACTGCGCATTACCCTCTCTGCCAACCATACATTTGAACAGGTGGATCGTCTGTTGGAGGCACTTCAGTGAAGCCGAAACTTGTACTGATTCATGGCTGGGGATTCAACGGAGCCGTCTGGAATTCACTATTGCCGCAATTAAAGCAGCTATTTGAGGTGATTGTCGTTGATCTTGCAGGATATCGCAGCCAGCCTCTGCTGGATGAAATGACACTTGAGGCAATGGCTGTTGACGTTGCAGCCAGAGTGCCGGAGTCGGCAATCTGGCTGGGTTGGTCTCTGGGGGGGCAGGTGGCACTACAGGCGGCATTGAAACAGCTTGGCCAAATCAACAAGCTGATTCTGGTGGGGGCAACCCCCCGTTTTGTGCAGGGTGCAGGGTGGAGAGCAGCGGTTAAGCAGAAGATATTGGATGACTTTGGTGAGGCGCTGATCCGCTCGCGTGAGACCACCTTGGGTCATTTTCTGACCCTGCAGATGTTGGGGGTACAGGATGCAAAACCATTGTTGCAAGAACTCAAAATCTCATTGGCACAATCCCCGCAAGCTGGCACCCTGGAGGCGGGACTGGAGATTCTCAATCACAGTGATTTTCGCCAGCAGCTGAGCCAGATTGAGCAGCCAACACACTGGATTATGGGCGAGCGCGATCAACTGGTTCCATACCGTGCAGGAGAAGAGGCCGCTGGTGTTATGCCAAACGGCTCTGTCCGAGTCATTGAAGGGGCGGCACATGCCCCTTTTCTCAGCCACCCACATCAATTTTTGGATGAGGTGTTCAGCTTTGGAGGATAAGCGTTATCAACTGCAGCGACAGCAGGTCCGTGCCAATTTTGATCGGGCAGCGGGTAGCTACGATGCGGTGGCTCAGTTGCAGCGTGAAGTGGCAGACCGGATGTTGGAGCAGTTGCAGTATGAACGTATTAATCCGCAGCGAATTCTCGATGTAGGTACGGGTACCGGTTACTGTGCCCGTGGTCTGGAGGCTAGATTCAAAAAGAGCTCAATTATCGCGCTTGATCTGGCAGAGAGGATGTTGCAGCAGGCGAAAAAGGAGAAGCGGTGGCGCTCCAGGCAGTGTTTTCTCTGTGCGGATACACAACAGATCCCCTTGGCAGGCCAGAGTGTTGATCTGATCTTCTCCAACTTCACGTTGCAATGGTGCAGAGATTTACAGGCTGTATTGGCAGAGTTTCGAAGGGTGCTACGTCCGGGAGGGCTGCTGAGCTTCTCCACTTTGGGGGTCGATACCTTGGCTGAGTTGCGTGAAAGCTGGGCGACAGTGGATGATCAGGTCCACGTAAACCAGTTTGTGGATTTGCAACAGGTCGGGGATGACCTGTTACAGCAGGGGTTTGCCGAACCGGTTACCAGTGTGGACCGTTTCACCTTGACCTACCCGGATGTGATGAGCCTGATGCGAGACCTGAAAGGGTTGGGTGCAACCAATGTGAACCCTGGACGGCGTGCCGGTTTGATGGGGCGTTCTGTGCTACAGCAGTTAGAGGCAGTCTATCAGCCTCGTGATGAAGAGGGGCGTATTGCAGCCAGCTGGGAGGTGGTTTATGGACATGCCTGGATGATGGAGAGTAGTTTTGCTGAACCCCAACCATTTTCTCTACCCCTGAAAGAATTTACTATACCTGATTAAAATAGTAGGTCTTGACAGGCCGTGCAGAGTCGTTATGATTCGCATACAAGATTTATTGATTTTTAGCAGTACAATTTTATTTTAAGCACAAAGCAAGGAGTTAACATATGAGCGTATTAGTCGGACGCGAAGCACCAGATTTTACAGCCCCAACAGTTCTCGGAAATGGCGAGATCAAGGCAGATTACAACTTCCATGAGGCGAAAGCTGGAAAATATGCGGTCGTATTCTTCTATCCTCTCGACTTCACTTTTGTTTGTCCTTCTGAGTTGTTGGCTTTCGACCACCGTATGGCGGAGTTTGAAAAGCGCAATGTTGAGGTGGTTGGTGTGTCCATCGACTCACATTGGACACACAATGCCTGGAGAAACACCGATGTGAAAGATGGTGGTATCGGTGCGGTGAAGTATTCAATGGTGGGTGACATGAAGCAGGAAGTCACGCAGGCATTTGGCATCCAGGTTCCTGGTGGTGCACCTGCACTGCGCGCCTCTTTCTTGATCGACAAAGATAATATTGTTCAGCATCAAGTCGTAAATAACCTTTCGCTGGGACGTAATGTCGACGAGATGATCCGTATGGTTGATGCTTTGCAGTTTACAGAAGAGCATGGTGAGGTCTGTCCTGCGGGTTGGCAGGAGGGAGATGAGGGTATGAAAGCAACCCCAGAGGGTGTTGCCTCTTACCTCGCTTCACATGAGAATGACCTGTAGTTTTTAGTCACACTCTGAAAAAAGGGGTACAGCTGAAAGGCTGTACCCCTTTTTTATTGAGCCTTTTTTATTGTGTGTAGCCCTTGGTCACTCCACCGCCACTGGCGGCCCAGCTGAGGGGCGAAGCGGCAGTGGGCGTCAGAATATAAGTATCAGCAGCCACTACACCATTGGCTACATCGGGTGTAACGGTGACAATGCCATTACTGGTTGAGACTGAGTCTACAGCTCCGGTGACCGTTGTCTGGTTGGCGGGTACTCCATAACTTCCACCATCACAATCAGCCAGGTCTCGACGAATCTGATAACACTGCTCGATCCCGATTTTGAGTGGTTGGGCAGCGAGAACGACCTCAGAGTAGTAGGCGCGTGTGGTGTATTGGGTATAGGAGGGGATTGCGACTGAGGCCAGGATTGCAATAATAGCGATGGCTATAATCAGTTCAATGAGTGTGAACCCGCTCTGGTTCTGTGACTGTTCCATGTCGCTCTTCTCCTTAATATTAACTCGACTCCAAGTTTCTCCAGGACAGTACAATTTTCTTGAACTCAGAAGAAATTCGCACGGTTAGAAGTACCTTTTATGTGCAGAGATAATAGAGGTGAATTTAGGGCAAGGGAAGCAGTATTAGGTTACAAAATGTTACAGGATTATTCAGGGGGCTCTTAATGGGTCCGACTCTGTGTGAACTGGGCCAACTCAATCAGTGCATCTCGATACGGTGTATCAGGGAGCTTTATTGCAGCAGCAGAGGCCTGGTCTACCGCATGTTGTGCAGCCTTTAAGGTATATTCAATGGCTCCTGTTTTGTGGATGGTCTGCATAATGGCATCAAACTGGTCACCCCCACCGTTTTCAATCGCATCACGAATGGTCATCCGTTCAGCATCGTCTGCTTTTTCCATCGCATAGATCAGAGGTAGTGTAGGTTTACCTTCAGCAAGGTCATCTCCGACATTTTTACCCATCTCGGCGGATGATGCGCTGTAGTCGAGAGCATCATCAACCAGCTGAAAGGCATTCCCCAAATGTTTCCCGTAGGAGATCAGAGCCTGCTCTGTCGCGTTGTCTTTGGCGGAAACCACTGCACCCAGTTGTGCCCCCGCCTCAAATAGCTTGGCGGTTTTGCGATAAATCACCTCATAATACTGTGCTTCCGTGGTGTCGGGTTCATTGCAGTTGAGTAGTTGCAGCACTTCGCCCTCTGCGATTACGTTGGTTGTTTCGGCGAGAATATCCATGACGCGCATCTGTTGTACCTCTACCATCATCTGAAATGCGCGTGAATAGAGGAAGTCACCGGTCAATACAGCGGCCTGGTTACCAAACATAGAGTTTGCGGTCTCCCGACCACGTCTTAGCTCAGAGGTATCGACCACATCATCATGCAGAAGTGTGGCGGTGTGGATAAATTCAATGACCGCAGCCAGCTGAATCGCCTCATCTCCCCGTGCTCCACAGGCTCGTGCGGAGAGTATGACAACGATTGGGCGAACCCGTTTGCCACCACCACCGATGATGTAGTGTCCGAGTTGATTGATTAAGACAACATCCGACTGGAGTCTTTTCAGGATTAGTGCATCAACAGCTTGTAGATCATCGCTGATGAGGGACTGGATAGATGAGAGGGAATCAGGATTTGACAAGAGTATAGTTTGGAATATGTGATTGTGTAGAAAACGTGCTGATCCTAGATTTTCTCAGTGGATGGGTCAAGTGTGAGTTGCTTATTAATTTTGAAAGGACGAGCTGAAAAATGTATTGAGATGGAAAAACAAAAATATTGAGCGACGAGTAATGGCCAATTTTGATATGCTAAGATAGAACAACTACTGACCATAATAATAAATTTAATAACGGGGGGTCTTGGTGGATATAACTTTAACAGACGCACTGATTGTTGCAGGTAGCGGTATGGTGGTGATTTGGCTCTTTCTTTGGTACATCAATACCCACCCAAAAGGGTGTTGCGGTATTCGTCGGGCAATCTTGAAAGATGAGGATCTGCCATTGAACCGGCTGATTGAAGAGGAGAAGGAGAAATCACACGTTGTTACCCCAAATCTTTCCTCTTCACCTTCATAAAACAAGAGCTTTAATATTCAATAAATCTATTGACAATGATGGGGCGCATCGCTATAATGTGCAGCATAGGCCTTCAGAGGGTTTCCTTCGAAAAAGAACCTCCTCCTCCTTCTTTCGTAGGTTCCCCCACCCTCTGAGGGCCTTCTTTTTTATGGTCACAGACCTTTTACACTTTCCTGCATCTCATTCTCTGGATTTAGCGTATCCTCATCTTCCATGAATGAGAACAGATCCCGAACGGAGACCAAAAATACAACCTGTTACATGTGTGCCTGTCGTTGTGGTATTCGGGTCACGTTGCAGGATGGTGAGGTCCGGTTTATTCAGGGTAATCCCGACCATCCACTGAACAAAGGGGTGATCTGTGCCAAGGGTGCCTCAGGCATCATGAAACAGTACTCACCAGCACGCCTGACTAAACCACTGTTACGTAAAGAGGGTTCAGAGCGTGGGGCGGGTGAGTTTGAACCGGTCTCGTGGGAGAAGGCGTTTGAGATGATGGCGCAGCGTTTGGGCAAAATTCGCTCGACCGACCCCAAGAAGTTTGCACTTTTCACCGGACGTGATCAGATGCAGGCTCTGACAGGTCTTTTTGCCAAGCAGTATGGCACCCCCAACTATGCCGCACATGGTGGCTTTTGCTCTGTCAACATGGCAGCAGGGATGATCTACACCATTGGTGGATCATTCTGGGAGTTTGGTGGCCCCGATCTGGAGCGCTCCAAGCTCTTTATCATGATTGGCACCGCAGAGGATCACCACTCCAATCCGATGAAGATGGCGCTCTCCAAATTCAAGCGTGACGGTGGGCGGTTTATCTCGATTAACCCAGTACGTAGCGGATACTCGGCAATCGCAGATGAGTGGGTGCCGATTAAACCGGGTACAGATGGTGCCCTGCTGTTGGCACTCACCAATGAGATTATCAATAGAGGGCTGTTTGATCGCGACTACCTGATCGACTACACCAATGCACCGGAGTTGGTGAATCAGGATGAAGAGAGCAATGAATTCGGTCTCTTTATCCGTGACAGGTCAAACGAAGTTGAAGAGGGTTGTTTTGATCCACAGAATAAATTCTGGTGGGATAGCAAGAGTGAGCAGATTGTTGCCAACCGTACCGAGGGGGCTGACCCTTACCTGCTGGGAACCTACACGCTTGAGGATGGAACGGCCGTAAAGACGGCCTTTCAGTTGCTGGTAGATCGGCTCAAAGAGTACACCCCGGAGTGGGCGGAGAAGATCACTGGAATTCCGGCAGAGACCATTAAACGTCTGGCACATGAGATGGGTGTTACAGCGCGAGATCAAAAGATAGAACTTCCCATCGCCTGGACTGATGTCTGGGGCAAAGAGCATGAGACGGTAACCGGTAATCCGGTCTCGTTTCATGCGATGCGTGGTCTGGCAGCTCACTCTAATGGATTTCATGCAATACGTGCGCTGTCGATTTTGATGACCCTGTTGGGGACCATCGACCGGCCGGGTGGTTTTCGTCACAAGGCTCCATTTCCACGCCCTGTTCCTCCTTGTGCCAAGACCCCGAAAGGGCCGGAGGGTGTGCAGCCCGATACGCCGTTAAACGGGATGGCGCTGGGTTGGCCAGCCGACCCGGAAGATCTCTTTGTGGATGAAGATAATGAGCCGGTCCGTCTTGATAAAGGGTTCTCGTGGGAGCATCCACTCTCCGTGCATGGGTTGATGCATAATGCGATCACCAATGCCTGGCGGGGCGATCCATACAAGATTGATACTTTGTTGATCTTTATGGCAAATATGGCATGGAATTCCTCCATGAACACCGCTGAAGTGCGCAAAATGCTCAACGATAAAGAGGAGAATGGAGAGTATAAGATTCCATTCCTGATTGTCTGTGATGCCTTCCAGTCGGAAATGACCGCCTTTGCCGATCTGGTGTTGCCAGATACCACCTATCTGGAACGGCATGATGTGATGTCAATGCTGGATCGCCCGATCTCTGAGTTTGATGGTCCGGTGGATTCGGTGCGTATTCCAGTACTGCCTCCAACCGGTGAGTGCAAACCGTTTCAGGAGGTACTGATCGAGTTGGGCAGTCGTTTGGGGCTACCCGCCTTTGTCAATGAGCAGGGCGAGCGTAAATATCGTGACTACCCCGATTTTGTGGTCAACTATGAGACAGAGCCTGGCTCTGGTATCGGTTTTCTCTCTGGATGGCGAGGTAAGGGGGGGGAGAAGTTTATGCAAGGTGATCCCAACCCGAACCAGTGGGAGATGTATGCGCAGAATAATTGTGTCTACCACCATGAGTTGCCCAAATCCTACCAATATATGCGTAATTGGAACCAGGGCTATCTGGAGTGGTCGCGGCACCATCGGTTGACGCGTTATGTAGAGCCGATCAATATCCATATCTACTCCGAGGTTTTGCAGAAATTCCGCCTTGCAGCACAAGGTAAACGTCCGGGCAAACAGCCACCACAACGGCTGCGTAAACGGGTGGAGGAGTACTTTGATCCACTGCCGTTCTACCATGAGCCGCTAGAGGCGGCGCGTACAGATCGTCACAAATACCCGCTGAGTGCAATTACTCAGCGACCCATGGCGATGTACCATTCATGGGATTCACAAAATGCATGGTTACGACAGATCCATGCCCACAACCACCTCTATCTCCACCCCAGCGTTGGGGTAACCAACGGTTTTGAAGACGGTGACTGGATCTGGGTGGAGTCAATGCATGGCAAAGTGCGTTGCATGTGCCGCTTCAGTGAGGCGGTTGAGCCGGGTACAGTGTGGACCTGGAATGCCATTGGCAAGGCCTCCGGTAGTTGGAATCTGGATCCCAATGCCAATGAGTCCAAGAAGGGTTTCCTGTTAAACCATCTGATTGCTGAGGAGTTACCGGTAAAAGCGGGTGAGACACCACTCTCCAATTCAGACCCTGTTACCGGTCAGGCGGGTTGGTATGATGTGCGAGTACGTGTCTACAAGGCAGAAGATCAAGAGCCAGGGATCACCTCGCCGCAGTTTGATGCCGTCAAGCCAGCGCCTGGAATGGTGAAACGGGCAGGTAAATGGCTTGCCTTCAGAGGGGGCAGTGGCCTGTTTAAAAAGTTACTGCCAGAGGGAGATCATTCATGACACAGCTAGCGCTGGTTATTGATCTCAATGTCTGTGTCGGCTGTAGTGGCTGTGTCACCAGCTGTAAGGAGTGGAATACCTCGGGTGAAGCGGGTCCGATGCCGGACCAAAACCCCTACCGGGCAGAACCCACAGGCACCTTCTTTAATCGGGTGCAGACCTATGAGATTGGCACCTTTCCCAATACCGAAACCCTGCACTTTCCCAAATCTTGTATGCACTGTGCAGAACCTCCCTGTGTACCGGTCTGCCCGACTGGAGCCAGCTATAAACGTGAAGAAGATGGTATCGTGCTGGTCGACTACGACAAGTGTATTGGCTGTAAATACTGCTCCTGGGCCTGCCCTTACGGTGCACGGGAATTTGATGAGCAGTCAAAGGTGATGAAGAAATGTACACTCTGCGTAGACCGCATTTATGACATGTCACTGCCAGAGTCAGAGCGTCAGCCTGCCTGCGTCATCTCTTGCCCTACCAGTGCTCGTCTGTTTGGAGATGTGGAAGACCCTGATTCCGAGGTCTCGGTGAAAATTCGTGAAGAGGGCGGCTATCCGTTGATGGCAGAGTGGGGTGCGCAACCCTCCAACCACTATCTGCCACGTCGCAAGGTTCATATCCGGGTGCGTGCGGATGAACTGGTACGCGCCGATAACCCGCTGAAGAAAGAGAACTTCAGCAAGCTATCCAAAGATGAGCAATCTTTGGATGATGTAATGAGCTGGTAACGGTCCTACTTTTCTGGAACTACAAATATGCATCCTGCCTTTTCAGTCATCTTTCTCACTACCTTGATCGGCCTGGGTCAGGGGCTCTTTCTCGCCATCTATACCGCACAGGTCTACTCTGTAGTTGAGTTGATCCCGATGACACAGGGAGATGACCGTATTGTCTACGGGGTTGGGAGTATTATTGCATTGGCAGTATTGGGGCTGGGGTTGGTGGCCTCCTTTTTCCATCTGGGCCATCCCGAACGTGCATGGCGTTCCGTTACTCAGTGGCGTACCTCCTGGTTATCGCGCGAGGTGATTGCGCTACCACTATTTATGGGCAGTGTGTTTCTCTACGGACTGTTCCACTTTATGGGGTGGAAC
Source organism: Gammaproteobacteria bacterium (assembly GCA_013349825.1). Classification (GTDB taxonomy): domain Bacteria; phylum Pseudomonadota; class Gammaproteobacteria; genus Thiopontia. The sequence continues at coordinate 17,706 of DUYW01000012.1, forward strand.
CCTCTGTTGATGACCATAGGAGAGGGTTTTCCTATAGATTTAACCTTGGTGATGGGGGCGCTTGCAACCGTGATGGCCTTTATCCTCTTCCTTTGTACCGCAATGATCTATGCCTCAATTCGCTTTCTGCAGGAGTGGTCCTCACCGCTAACGGTGTTGAATTTTATCCTCTTGGGTGGTGCCTCCGGTTTTACCCTGGCCACACTGTTTGTCTTTTATGCAGCACCGGAGTTGGTAGGGTTTATCGGTGGCTGGGCGATTGTGTTGACGATTACAGCACTGTTGAGCCGAATGGCATCGCTGGTCCGTAACCGGCTTTTGCGCCCTAAATCGACTCCACAGAGCGCCATTGGCGTGCGCCACTCAACGATTCGTCAGATTGCACAGGGGGCAATGGGGGGCTCATTCAATACCCGTGAATACTTCCACGGACAACCGCAACGGGTGGTTAAGATGGTGAAGTGGAGCTTTCTGCTGTTTGTCTTTCCGCTGCCGATTTTACTGTTAGCACTGGGGATCATTGTTCAGGTTGAGACGCTGTTAATTGCAGCAGTGGTTGTACAGTATTTGGGGTTGATGGCGGAGCGCTGGTATTTCTTTGCCGAGGCGAACCATCCGCAGAATATCTACTATCAGGCCGCTTAGAGTACAGAGTCCCGCAGTTTTTTCAGATTGGTGATCTGAATTTCGCTTCCTTTTACGCTAATCATATTCTCAGCCTTCATCTTTCCGAGAATACGTGAAAAGGTCTCGCGCTGAATGGATAAAAGAGAGGCGATGGTTGCCTTTGATGTGGGTAACTTCAGACTACAGCCTTCACCGTTTTTACACGTTTGAGTGTTTGAATCACACTGATATTTATCGCGACACTCAATTTGAGAGAAGATGTAATGGGTTAAGCGGTAGCGGGCATCGACCAGTGTAAGGTGACCAATCTCCTCCATCTGTTGCTGGATCTTTTGACTCAGATTACGAATCAGTGGCAGGGCATACTCAGGCTGTTGTTGCAAAACCTGCAGGTATGTTTGGCAATTAAACTCAAATAGCTCACCACCTTCCAGCATCTCTCCATTACAGCAATGTTCAGCCTGTTGCAGAAATACCTGAATTTCGGCCAGCGCAGAGCCGGGCCGAATAACATTGAGAGTCTTCTCATGCCCATCCGGTGAGGTGAGGAACTGCTTGGCACAACCGCTACGGACAACATAGAAGTGAGTGGCAGGATCACCTTTATTAAAGAGTGGACTACATGATTTTTTGTAGATAATTTTCGATTTCAGGAAAATTTGGTCGAGCACCGTCTCATTAAACGTTGAAAACAGTTTCGAACGTCGAACCTCATTCTTGTAGATAGGTGACAGTGTCATACGATGGCTAATTGATTCATCCAAATAGGCGGTACATTATCAGAGGGATTGCCCGCCTGTGCAATACATTGCCAAGTTTATAAATTGATATTTATCTGTTTTTGGCCAAGAGAGCTACTGTAACAGTTTGTGCTCTGGGTATCTAACCATCTTCTTGGAGTGGCAGTAATTGTACAGAAGCCTGTTGTTGACTGTCATCAGCTGCGGTACATTGAGCAGTTATGGAACCAATCTCTAAATCCCACCTTGAGGAGCAGTTGCTGATGCTATTGAAGCAGGGGCAGCAGTTTTTGCGCTTCTTCAGCCACAAGCTGGTCAAGGATCGTATTCCATTAAATGCAGGGTCACTCTCTTACATCACTCTGCTCTCACTGGTACCCCTGTTGGGAGTGATGGTTGCTGTCTTCTCAGCCTTTCCAGCCTTTGAACAGGTTTCAGGTCAACTGGAAGCTTTTGTTTTTCGTAATTTTGTCCCCGCTGCCGGAGAGCAGATTCAGCAGTCCTTACAAGCATTTGTTGCCAACACCAAGCAGATGACGGCATTTGGGATTCTGTTTCTGGTGGTTGTGGCGATGTTGTTGATGTCAGCGGTTGATCGAACCATTGACGAAATTTGGGAAAACCCTCACCGTCGCAGATGGACCACCGCCTTTATGCTCTACTGGTCAGTTTTGACCCTGGGGCCTCTGTTGATTGGTGGCGGGTTGGCAGTCTCCTCTTTTTTGCTGAGCGCTGCGGAGGGGGGAGTGATGGCCGGGTGGGGGCTGAAAGGGGCACTGCTCAAAGTGCTCCCCTATCTGACCTCAATATTGGCCTTTATGATGATTTATACACTGGTGCCTGGAAAACCGGTCCGTTTTATCCATGCACTGACCGGGGCGTTGGTAGCTTCCGTTCTGTTTGAGCTGAGTAAACAGGTTTTTGCTATTTACATCACCCACTTCTCCGCGTATGAAGCCCTCTATGGCGCATTGGCAGCAGTGCCAATCCTTTTTATCTGGGTCTATCTCTCCTGGGTTGTGGTGCTGCTGGGGGCAGAGTTTACCTACTGTCTGGGACACTTTCAGCCTGAAAAATCGGTGGATTTAAAAGTATCTGGATGAGTTCGTTATAAAATACGTATTTGTGCGTATTTAACTAATCTTGGAAGCGGCTACTATTGGTAATAAGAATTATTTCCAATCGTGATGGAGTTCAAGATGATTCAATCAGTACCTCAGCAACAGGGTGTAAGCGAGCAGTCTTCAGCGTTAAAACAGCTACAAGCAGACCTTTACGGTGCAGCCATTCCTGTGATCGGAGCGCTCTCTTTGTCAGCGCTCTTTTGTTGGATTGTCGCTTCGATGGTTGAGTTTATGGTCTCTGTCTGAGCCTCTTACAGCGCACTCTATCTATCGGATAAGCTATTGACTCACACTCATGCTGGGTGGAAGTGCAGGGGCCGGATCCTCTTGAGTGTTCTCGCTTCCTATGCCGCTATAGTTCAGGTCATAAACCCGCTGTGAGTCGGCGGCCAGATCCTCCATTCCCATCTTGTTATAGACCTCAACCAACAACAACAGAGCCTCTTGTACTGCAGGTGTTTTCTGGAAATTTTTGATCACATAATTTGCCCTTTTTGAGGCGGCAACATAGGCATCACGCCCTAGGTAGAAGCGGGCCACATGAATCTCATGTTCTGCAAGTTTATTACGGGTGAAGAGCATCCGTTTGCGGGCATCCTGACTATATTTACTCTCCGGGAACCGTTCTACCAGTTTGGAGAAATAGTGGAACGCCTCACGCAGAGATTTGGGGTCGCGCATGCCGGGGTCCGTTGGAACATATTTGTCCAACATGGATTGACCACTATTATAGTTGACCAGTCCACGCATGTAGTAGACGTAATCTACATTGGGATGACGAGGGTGTTGTTTGATAAAGCGGTCCGCAGCAGCGATGGCAGACTCTGGCTCATCCCACTTATAGTAGGTATAGATAATCTCAATTTGGGCCTGTAGTGCATGTTTATCGTAGGGGAAACGTGACTGTAGTTTTTCGAAATGGTCGATTGCTTTTTCATAGTCTCCGCTCTGCATCGCCTCATGACCCTCAAAGTAGAAGCGATTTGCTGACCAATCCTTGGTGACATCAATTTGGTCAGGGAGTAGTGAGCAACCCGATAAAGTGGAGGCGATGATGGAAACCAGAAGGAGGATAGTGGAGAATGGGCGTTGTATGTGGGTCATTGTATTACCGCAGAGTTAAAGGCAGGTTTGTTCAGTATTGTATGGTGCTGCTCAGTGACATCACAAATCTTGTAGTGGATTAGAGAATAGAAGGGTAGCGAAAAGAGTATGGTACTGCAACTGGCTGAAAATGGTGAAAAAGAGCGTAGTGAAATACAAATTCCGCAAGAGTTGTCTGGAAAACGCTTTGACGTTGCGCTAGCGACACTCTATCCGGAGTATTCCAGAAGCAGGCTTCAGTCCTGGATCAAGTCCGGGGATGCACTTATTGAAGGTGAAAAGCGTCGCCCCCGAGACCCTGTTACAACCGGAGAGCACGTCACACTGCAGGCTGCGCAGCAGGAGGTGGTGCAGTGGGGCGCAGAAAATATTCCGCTTGAGATCCTTTATGAAGATGAATCCATCCTCTTTATCAATAAACCTGCCGGAATGGTAGTCCACCCTGCAGTGGGTAACTGGAGCGGTACCTTGGTCAATGGCTTGCTGCATCATGCCCCCCACCTTGCAGAGGTACCCAGAGCAGGGATTGTGCATCGGCTGGATAAAGATACCAGTGGGGTGCTTGTGGTTGCTAAGACACTGGAGGCGCACGCACATCTGGTGAGGCAGCTTCAGGACCGTGCAATGAAGCGGGAGTATCAGGCTATCTGTAAGGGGGTGATGACGGCTGGAGGCACCGTAGATGCTGCGATTGGTCGCCACCGGGTTGATCGTAAAAAGATGGCCGTCACGGAGAGTGGCAAGCCGGCGGTCACCCACTATCGGGTGATTGAGAAATTCCGGGCGCACACCTGGGTTCGTCTCACCCTGGAGACGGGAAGAACTCACCAGATCCGCGTCCATATGGAGCATGTCCGTTTTGCCCTGCTCGGCGACCCCGTCTATGGGCATCGTCTGCAGATTCCGGCAAAGAGTTCTCCAGAGTTAATTGATGCCTTGCGCAATTTTAAACGACAGGCACTGCATGCAGCGCGACTGGGGTTAGAGCATCCCAAAACAGGTGAATGGGTAGAGTTTGAGGCTGAAATTCCACAAGATATGGTTGAGATGGTTGAGTTATTACGGTTAGATCGTGAGGCTCAACTCAGGTGATTTCCGGTTTTACTCCGGAGTGGCCCGTGCCCGGTCATGTAAAAAGCTGGGTCACCACACGGTCAGGTGGTGTGAGTCAGCCACCCTATGATCAACTCAATCTGGCAACTCATGTTGGTGACGTGGTTGAGAGGGTGGACAAAAATAGAGCGCAACTCGAGCAGCAGCTCTCGCTTCCACAACAGCCACAGTGGCTTGAGCAGGTACACAGCTGTGAAGTTGCAACGCTCCCGGCCCCGGCTACCCACCAGACCATACCTATAGCCGATGGCAGCTGGACTGACCAAAGTGGTGTGGTGTGTGGAGTATTAACTGCAGATTGCCTGCCGGTCCTGTTGAGTAATCAACAAGGAAGTGCAGTTGCGGCACTCCATGCCGGATGGCGTGGTCTGGCAGACGGTATACTTCAGCGGGGGGTTGCGCGTTTTATGGAGCCAGCCGATCAGTTATTGGCCTGGATCGGGCCGGGCATTGGACAATCTTCTTACGAGGTGGGAGGCGAGGTGCGGGAGACCTTCTGCAGTCGCTACCCTGGAGCAGAGAGAAACTTTATCCCATCACAGTCAGGGCGTTGGCTCGCCTCGATGGAGGGTTTAGCGAGAGACCAACTGCAGCAACTTAAACTGAATGGTGTGCATGGTGGTGGAAGAGACACCTATGCAGAGGAAGATTTTTTTTCCTATCGAAGGTCGGGGGTAACAGGAAGATTTGCTACACTGATCTGGATTGAAGCAGAGCAGAAAGGTACTCAATGAGGAGTAAAAAATGAAAAAGTGGTACATGATGTCACTGGTTGGAAAGGACCAGTCAGGAATTGTGGCACAGGTGAGTGCGGCACTGTTTGAGGCGGGTGGTGCATTGGGGGAGACCTCAATGATGCGCTTGGGATGTAACTTTACCATTATGATGATGGTTGAGATGGAGGGGAGTGCCGACCAACTCGGAGTCGTGGTTGGGCCGGTGGCAGAGAAGCTCGGTCTCCACCTGCATATTGATGAGATTGATCCAGGTCTGCATCAACACCAGATTCCTGATCTGCGTGTTGTGGTTCATGGTGCAGATCGCCCTGGAATTGTGGCACAGGTCAGCGGTGCGCTGGCAGATTCGGGTTTTGATGTGACTGATCTGGATTCACAAGTGGGAGGCTCTGAGGCGGCACCGATCTATATCCTGTTGATTGAAGGGGTCGCCAATAGTGGTATTGAGACCATTCATCAGGCACTGGAACCCCTCTCTACAACAGTGGATTTCCGTGTTGAAGAGATTGAAACACTCATTGGATAGGATTGTTCACAGTCTATGAAGATATTGACCTATCCTGACGCAGGCCTGAAACAGGACTGTGCGACAGTGACGAAATTTGATGAGCCGTTGCGACAGTTTGTGACCGAACTGGAGACCTTTATGCGCTCTCAGCCGGGTGGGATAGGCATAGCTGCTCCACAGGTAGGAGAGGCGATACGACTCTGTATTGTTGATTTAACGGGTATGACCCGGGGTAAAAAGAGACAGTCGGTACCGAATCAGGGAAGGATGGTGCTGATCAACCCGGAGATTACCGAGTGGGAAGGGTTTGAGCTGGGACGTGAAGGGTGCATGTCGGTACCTGACTATACCGGAAATGTGATCCGGGCTACCCGTATCACCTTTACTGCGGAGGATGAGTGGGGGGAGCGGCACGAATACGAGAGTGAAGGGTTCGAGGCAAGGGCAATCCAGCATGAAGTGGACCATTTGGATGGGCTGCTCTTTCTCGATCGGCTGGTCAGCCGTCGTAGCGACCTGTTTCAACGCAAAAAAAGATGAGTTTTTCTTCCTCAATTTGACAGATTTTCAGGATGGCAACAAAGGGTGGTCCGCTGTGCTCAACGGGGTGGAGATTAAGAAAGCGCCCGGTTGGCCTTCACGAGGAGGAGGGAGGAAGACCAACCGGACTACACCCCTAAGGATGTGTTCAACATTATAATTGAATGATGATTAATATGCAACAAAAAATTGACTAATATCATATATTGGCCGATTGTTTGCGCGTATTTTTGGCTCCTGAGAGATCTATTTTAGAGAACTATTTTTTGATCCAAGACATATTGGTTTTCATCGTTACTCGGTAGAATTTCCACATGAGTAATCAAAACATAGTTTTACGTACCATTGAGTGGAGTGAGAAGTTCTCAGTAGGTCATCCTGTTATGGATGAGCATCACAAAACTTTGCTGGAGTACATCAATCAACTGATTGAAATCGTGCAGAGCGATATTCATGAAGAACAGGTACGCTGGCTGATACATTTACCAAAATTTCAGATCTACGCAGATCGTCATTTTACAGTGGAAGAGAGACTGCTTTCAAAGGTAAATTTCCCAAATTTGGATGAACAGATTCAACAGCATGGCAACTTCTCTGACCGGATTTCAAGATTGATTGCTCAAGGGGGGCTGGCTGGAGACCCCTGCCACTTTGCGGAGAGTATGATGCATTGGTGGACGGACCATGTTCTGGTTCACGATATGGCATACAAACAATATATGGTTCAACTCCAAGAGTAGCAGACGGCTACCCCAAACTAAAAACTGTTAAGGAACCTCTGAACAAGTCTGGGTAATTTGAATTACGTCCATAGTGTTCAAGATCAAGGCGCACCCCAGGGTGTCTCTCTCGACGTAATACGTCTCACCTTGAAAGATCGCAGCCAATACCCCAGGGCACCTTCTCTTGCGCAAGCGCAATTTACCTTGTAGCGGGCTATTAGCAAGGTTTTCAACCGAGGAACGAGGTCGAGCAACGAAGATATTGAGCGCTATGGGCGTTAGGCATTTACACATGACTTATTCAGGGGTTCCTTAACACTCAGGCCTGCTCATTGTGTTAACAGTGTGTGTTCAAATCGTGTAAGAGGGGCAGTGGTGCAGGGCGTTTATCCCATCCAGCGTTTGCGAATCCAGTAATCTACACTGACCAGGCGACCAGCACCGAGAGCAAACAGTGCCAGCAGCATGATCAGATAAGTGGCGGCCCACTCAGCGCCATTGTTGGAGATTACGAAGTTACCACTGGCGGTGAGCCACTCATAATTGCCATGCTCTTGCAGGATTGAGCGTGCAGCCTCCAGGCGCTCGCCAGCTTCTGTAATATCTGCAGGAGGGAAAGGGCTCATTTTATCGGCAACAGCCTGCCAGCCATGTTCCAGATGGACAGAGAGGATGGCAACTGCCATGGTGGCCATCAGTGGTATGGAGATCCAGCGTACACCAAAGCCAAACAGCAACATCACGGCTCCAACAACCTCGGAGGCTGTGGCCAGAAAGGCCATTAACCAGGGAAAGGGTAGTCCCAGTCCCCATTCGCTATTACCGAACCACTGCACAATATCTTCAAATCCATTGAGTTTATTGGTGCCGGCGATCCAGAATACCGGTGCCAGGTAGAGCCTGAGTGCAAGTGGTGCGAGAAAGTCGAGGTTGCTGCGACTTCGGTCGAGCAGGTTTTGTAGTGAGGTGAGTAATTGTGTCATGAGGTGACTCTTGATCTCTATTGTGTAGTCTTATAGCCGAGTAATATGCCCCGGCTCAGTAAATTATTGAGCATCTGTGCGCCCTGTTGTAGCAGGGTTTCATTCAGCTCCAGGCCAGATTCCTGGGCAATGGTGTCCATGGCCTGTTGTCCGCTGATGTTCGTTTCTGTATGAATCAGTTCCAGTAGTCGTGATACAAATGGAGAGGACTCCATAAAGTGGATTTCACCATCACGGTCGCGGTAGACCACTAGGAAATGGGGCTGTGGAGAGGGGGCAAGCGGGATTTGATCCACTGCAATGGTGTGTACGGGGAAGCTGTACTGTAGTGACCGTACCAGTGGAGAGAGAACAGGGACCCCTTGTAGAGGGTCTAAACGTCTGTTTCCATACTCCCAGTCAGGCTCATCAGTAGAGATACTAAGCTCCAGTTCGACCCACTCATAGTGAGCAAGCTCCAACAGAAAAACAGGATCTTCAGGGTTTGAATGGCTACGATTCTGTAGAAACTCTAGGAACTCCATAGGAATTTCAGCGAAGTAGGGGGTGGTGCAGCGGTAGTCACGGATAAATTCAGCAACCAGACTGTTCCAGGCCGAGTCACTGTAGAGAGTACGGAGGACAGGAAACCCTGTGGAGAGGAAATCCTCGATGTTATTGTAAAAAAGCTCTTGATAGACACCCATTCTGCGACGTTCAACACCTTGTGGTAGCTCTGCTCCGTTCAGTCCACGAATATTGGCAGCAAACTGCTGCTGTAATTTTTGTGTCGGATTCAACATCGGGTTCTCTTCAGGCTGCATGGTGCTCCTTTGCTGAGTTGTTAACAGCAGCCAAATCTTGATAGTGGTGAATTTGATTGATCTCCTCCAAAAGGGTCTCCATTGGGGGAATATTGAAGTCACGCTCCAGTAATGTGGGGACCTTGCCGTAGAGCTGGTAGGCTTGCTGTAACAGCTGCCAGACTGGGTCCCCGATGTCTGCACCATGGGTATCAATAATGAGGTCAGGGGCCTCATGGTAGTGACCGGCTACATGGAGATAGCGGATGCGGTCTCCTGCTATCGCATTCAGGTACTCGGTAGCATCATATTGATGGTTGACACTGTTGACGTAGATATTGTTAATATCCAGTAATAGCTCACAACCAGACTCTTCCAGTACAGCATTGACGAATTCGATTTCACTCATTTCACTGCCAGCGGCAGCATAGTAGGAGATATTTTCTGCAACAAATGGACGTTGTAAGATATCTTCAATCTGTTGGATGCGGTTGACCACATGGTGGACCGCCTCTTCAGTGAAAGGGATTGGCATCAAGTCATAGAGATGCCCATCATCACCACAGTAGCTGAGATGTTCGCTGTAGATCTCTACTTCGTAGCGATCAAGGAAAATGCGCAACTGTTTGAGAAAGTCGGTATCCAGCGGGGTGTAGCCACCCAGGTTGAGTGAGAGCCCATGACAGATCAGAGGGACCTCGGCCACGGCCTGTTCAAGTGTTTTGATCAGCTTGCCGCCGATACCCATCCAGTTCTCTGGTGCAACCTCCATAAAGTTGATTGCATCGGGCACACCCTGACTCAGGGCTCCTGCCATGGAGCGCCTGAGTCCGAGTCCGACACCAGAAATGGTGCGGTTTTCTGGTATCAACATGGGTTAGGCCTTACCACCACACTTCCCTTCACCACACTTCCCTTCTTTACTCTTGGGAGCAGGCTTGGAACCACCGCATTTACCTTCACCACATTTTGCCTCTTTGGTTTTGGCTCCACCGCAGCTGCCTTCACTGTTCTTGGAACCACCACAGCTACCCTCTTTGCTCTTGGAGCCACCACATTTGCCTTCACCACTTTTAGAGCCACCGCACTTACCTTCCATGCCGGCAATCTGATAACCGCCAGGCAGTTCAGTCAGGCCGAACGGGTTGGTGGCGGCCTCAACAGTGATGGCTGAAGAGAGGCTCAGTGCAATACCGGTTGCAATAGCAATGGAAGTTTTTCTGTTTTTCATCTTTCTTTGACTCCGTAATTTCGTTATTCATAGTGTTTTGATAGAAATCTTTGAGTAGATCACACGCTATCTTTGATCTCTCAGGAGACAATACGGGGTCAGGAGTTAGATAGATTCAATTTTTTGACAAAAGTTATTTTTCTGCGCATTAATGGCCTTTAACCGTAAGTCGCATTGAGAGGTCAATGGCATGGATATGTTTGGTCAGCGCACCAATTGAGATGAAATCGACACCGGTATTGGCAATAGGATCAATCTGTTGTTGAGAAACGTTACCAGAGACCTCCAGTTTGGCACGCTGCTGGTTGAGTGCAACAGCCTGCTCCATTTCTGAAATGGAGAAGTTATCCAGCATAATGATATCGCTGCCCGCATTGATTGCCTGCTGCAGTTCATCAAGAGACTCTACCTCAATCTCCACCGTTTTACCGCTAGTCTGTTTCCTTGCCGCGTTGATTGCAGCTTCAATCGATCCACAAGCAGCAATATGGTTCTCCTTGATCAAAAATGCATCATAGAGGCCCAGCCGGTGATTTTGTCCTCCACCACAGCGTACCGCATATTTTTGGGCCTCACGCAGCCCAGGAACAGTCTTGCGTGTATCAAGGATACGGGTGGTGCTCCCCTCAAGCTGCCTGATGTAGTGGCGGGTAGTGGTGGCAGTAGCAGAGAGGGTTTGTAGAAAATTCATTGCCGTGCGTTCCGCAGTAAGCAGTGTACGGGTATCTCCCTCAAGGGTCACCAGGGTCTCATTAGCCGCAGCCTCATCACCATCATTTAACTTCCAGTTTAAGATGATCTCAGGGTTGAGTTGGTGAAAGCAGGCGTTGAACCATGCCTGACCACACAGCACCATCGGTTCCCGAGTGATGAGGGTAGCGGCTGAATGCTGTGATGCCGGAATCAGCTGTGCGGTGATATCACCTTCGCCAATATCCTCTTGCAAAGCCAGGGCAACACTGTGTTCTAATGAAGCGTTACTCAGGTTCATCAATTTTTAACTCCTGTTGAGTGGTGGCCTGTTGTTCAAGCAGTGCTGCACCATACTGAGTCATTGGTACCATTCCCTCAGTGACCGCTAACTGACGTACCTCCTCCGCAGTGATGCCATCATGCACATGAGACATCATTTCGGAAGAGACCTGCATCAGCTCATAGAGCGGGATACGGCCATGATAGCCACTCTGGTTGCAATGGTTACAGTGTGAGACAAGCTCGCTGGCACCATGACACTGTGTACAACTCTTACGGATTAGTCGTTGGGAGAGTACACCGAGCAGCGTATCCTTCAGGGTATAGGGTTCGACCCCCATATCCAATAATCGTGGAATGGCACTGGGAGCATCGCCAGTATGAAGTGTGCTCAAGACTAAATGACCGGTATAGGCGCTTTGCAGTGCAATTCTTGCGGTTTCATGGTCACGGATCTCCCCAATCAGAATAACATCAGGGTCGTGGCGCAGTACATGGCGAAGGTTGTTGGCAAAGGTGCTGCCAGCGGCTTCATTGATCTCAATCTGGCGAATACGATCCAGTTGATATTCAACAGGGTCCTCCAGGCTGATGATGTTGACATCGCGCTGTCTTAATTCGCGCATGGCAGCATAGAGGGTGGTTGATTTGCCTGATCCGGTAGGGCCGGTGACCAGAATCAGCCCGCTTTTCTGCTGCAGCATCTCACGAAAACAGGCTTCATCCCGGCTAAGAAAGCCGATGTCAGAGAGGGCACGTAGCCCACTTTGAGGATCAAGAATTCGAATCACAATACTCTCACCCTCCAGCACAGGCATAGAAGAGATACGTAAATCCACCTTTCGCCCCTGGTATGAGAAGTGGTGGGCCCCCCCTTGTGGGTGTCGCTGTTCAGCAATATCCATATTGCCGAGTATCTTGATACGGCTGACAATGGCAGGGTAGTGGTGTAGAGAGAGCTTTTTATTGGGTTCCAACACTCCATCGATGCGGTAACGGACCTCAACATACTGTTGCATCGGGCGCATATGAATATCTGATGCACGAGCAGTGATCGCTTCATCGATCAGGTCAACCACTTGCTGGGAGGCTTCTAGCTGTTCATTGTTTGGCTCAATGTCAGGATTGTCAGTGGAGAGTATCAGTTGATGAGCGCTTTCACGAGGCAGGCAGAGATGGAGTGGGGGCTTCTCTGCGGTAATATTGTAGAGGTGGTCACCGGTCTCATCGGTCTGGTGGTGCTGGGCCTCTGCCTGGAGCGTGGTACCGTTGGAGAAGATGATCCTGAAGGGAAAATTGCGGCCAGCGGGATAGGGCTTGTAGTAGTAGAAATGGCTCATCTCATCCATGGGTATGGTGTGTTGAGTATTACTGGAAGAGGGCATGAATTGCACTTGCCTCTTCTGTGAATCGATCTCCAATAGTTGACCGTAGAGAATCTCTCCACTGTTCAGGTGGCAGGCAAGAGGTCTGTTATTCATGCTCAAGCCAGCTCTCAATGGTTGGAGAGGTTCCGGGGGGGCCAGAGAGCAGCGCAGTGATGGTGCGACGCGACCCGGAGTTGGGGTGGCTGCCGAAGCTCTCTACCGTATAGAGAGCGGCGGTTTGTGTGACTGTAGCGCTGTACTCCCCCTCCCCGATGTTACCAGTCAGTGCAGGGGTAATTTGCCCATCGGTATGGTTGTTAATCGCCAGCTGTAGACCGGCCTCCGCTGCATAGAACGCCTGAGTTGAAAAGCGGAAATTAGAGGCCATCTTCTCCTCAATAGTGGCGCCTTCCATGGCCTGTAAACCGAGTGCGCTCATAAGGACCAACAGCAGCAGGCTCAGTACCAAGGTACTGCCGCGCTGGTGTTGAGTGAAGAGGAGAGGAGAGGAGTACAGGTTGAACAATGTTGGACTATGATCTGCGAACAAGTGGCACATTCTACTCTAAAGAGCCTCATGGAGAGAATGGATTCCTGATCGTAAAGAGTCTCTGCGGTGAATGCAGGCAGTACTGGAGATCTGGAGGGGCAATGGTCAGGGAAATGGGTACAGCACTGTAGAGACATCTTAACAGGTGAAATTAATGGCCTACCATTATACGATACCCCACCATGATTGAGACCGCATTGATTGTAACTACAGTACTGCTGCTGGACCGTTGGTTGGGGCAGTTCAGAAGGCACCAGACACTGGTTGGCTTTGGGCTTTTGGGCGCACGGGTGGAGCGTATCCTGTTTCGTGGCACAGACCGCTCTACCCGAATGTGTGGGGTTGTGGGTTGGATTGCGATGGTACTCCCTGTATTGGTGGTTGCGCTGTTACTGATGCATTTGCAGGGTTTCTTATTTCTTCTGGCACAAGTGTTTACACTCTACTTGGTGCTCAACAGCCGAACTCTCTCGGTGCAGGCGTTTGGTGTTCAGCAGGCACTGTTGCAAAAAAACCTTGCTCTGGCCCGTGAACGCCTAGGGTGGATCGTACAGCAGGATTGTGAGCAGTTGGATGAGGAGCAGATTGCTTCGGTAACGATTGAGTCACTGCTGGAGCGTGCCAATGAGTCACTGTTTGCACCGATCTTCTGGTTTGTGGTGGCAGGAATTCCCGGTGTACTGCTGTTTCGTGCAGTGTCGATATTGAGCTCCATGTGGAGTTACAAAAATGACCGTTACTATCAATTTGGTTGGTTTTCAGGGCGTGCCCACCACTGGTTGTGCTGGATACCGGTACGCTTAATGGCGCTCAACTATCTGCTATTAGGAAAAAGTTCAGCGGTGGTCAATGGATGGCGCTATCAGGCGAACCTCTGTAGCAGCCAAAACAGAGGGGTCATGATGGCAACCGGTGCAAATGCCCTTCAGATTAAATTGGGAGGTGTTGCCTGGCACCATGACAAATTAATTGCCCACCCGATTCTGGGGTGTTGTCGCAGACCGTTTCCAAATGATATTGAGCGGATAATGGTACTGATTGAACACGGGCTACTGGTCTGGATTGCTCTGCTTTGGCTGGTCGGGTTCTATTATGGTTAAGTTGAACTGCAGAGTTGGGATAGACTTGGGAGGCACCAAGATTGAGGCTGTGGTATTGGACCGTTCAGGTGCTGAGTTGGCGCGCCGCCGTGTACCAACCCCTAAGAGGAGCTACGCAGACACTTTAAGCACAATCACTGAATTGGTTGCTGTGGTTGAGGCAGAGAGTGGTTGCACAGGATCAATCGGGATTGGTATCCCTGGTGCCCTTTCTCCACAGAGCGGTTTGGTGAAAAATGCCAACTCAACTGCACTGATTGGCCATCCACTGGATAAAGATCTGCAGCAGCTGCTACAGCGACCCGTGCGTATAGCCAATGATGCCAACTGTTTTGCGCTCTCTGAGGCGGTAGATGGTGCAGCAATGGGTGCTTCTACTGTGTTTGGGGCTATTTTAGGGACGGGTACCGGATCTGGAATTGTGATTAACGGGCAGGTGTTGAGAGGGCGCAATGCAATTGCTGGTGAGTGGGGGCATAATCCACTACCGTGGCCCAATGAGGATGAGCTGCCGGGTCCCGCCTGTTACTGCGGTAAAAGTGGCTGTAATGAGACATTTCTCTCTGGACCTGGTCTGCAGATGAGTTATTATCGAATGACAGGCACGGAGATATCGGCTGTTGAGATTGCAGCACGTGCACAACAAGGAGAGCAACATGCAAACAGAGTTCTGGAGCAGTATGAAGATCGGTTGGCACGAGGGCTTGCATCTGTGATTAATCTACTCGATCCTGATGTTATCGTTCTGGGCGGTGGTGTCTCCAATATTGACCGCCTCTATCCTCATGTGAAAAACCTCTGGGGAGAGTATGTCTTCTCTGATGTGGTGAGAACTGAACTGATCAAGGCAGAGTATGGAGACTCCAGTGGCGTTCGTGGAGCTGCATGGCTCTGGTCTGACCAAGAGATCTGGGGAGATCAGGAGTCTTGAGTGATGAAGGCACACTGAATAGCCTAGAGGCGCTGAATACCCTTCTCAATCAACATGAGGGGTTGCTACTCTACTTTTCAACACCACAATGCAATGTCTGCAAGGTGCTGCGTCCCAAGTTGATGGCGCTGTTTGAAGAGCACTATCCTGAGATTGCACACTACTATGTTGACACCACCGAAACTCCAGAAATTTCGGGCCAATATGGCGTCTTTGCCGTCCCAACCATTCTTCTCTTTTTAGATGGTCGGGAGTACATCCGCAAGTCGAGAAATTTCAGTCCTGCAGAATTGATTGAAGAGGTGCGACGCCCCTGGGCCTTAATGCATAGTTAGGAAGCTCTACAATAATAAGCTTCTAATAAGTTTCTAGAGAGTATTGCTATAGGGAGGTATAGACAACTCTACATGTTTCAAATGGTGTTCTATCAGTATGCCGGGGATGAGTTTCCTGTGCTAAATCGACAGTCTCATTGTACTGGGCTGGTTAAAATGGCGGTGCGTCTGGCACAGCGTCTTCAAAATAGCTTGGGTATGGACTCTCTTGTCCCGGAAGTAGTGAAGTGAATATACGCAATAGCGTGATCACCCTCTCGGTATTGATAGGATTGATACTGCTCTTTGCAGGCGGGCATGTGCTTTCGTTACTGCAGCAGGTGGCTTCGATCAATCAGGAAAAGAGGGTGGTTGAGGCGGTCTACCACGCTTTTGAGAAGACACATCAAGGGGTGGAGGAGATCCTGCTATTGCAGAGTGATGCATCGATGGTGAGACAGTCTGAACTCAATGTTCAGACAATGGAGCAACTCCTCAATCAAGCAATTCAAACCCGAACACACTCCTATCATCAAAACTTGGGTGAAATTCAATCTCACTGGAGAAGGTACAGTGGGCTGTTGAAAGAGCTATTATCACTGGATCATGTGGTCCCGGATAACGATCAAGCACTCTTGGTTTTTATTGAATTGGTTGAACTGAAAGGGTTGGTTGAGAGTCAGTTTCACCAACTATTGAGCGCAGTTTCTGAGGATGAAGTGACACAGGTTGATACCATCCGGCAGCACCTGTTCTGGGGAATACTGCTCATAATAGTGATCGTAGTGCTGGTACTGCTCTATCTCTATTTCCGTATTGTTCCAGCGTTATCCAGACTCTCAACTACCTTGATGGAACTTTCCGGGAGTGGTGATTTGTCACAGGCACTGGAGCTGAAAGGCAATTCCAGAAAGGATGAGATCTACTTTCTCACCTACAGTTTTAACCATCTGATTGGTTCACTGCAGCAGAGTGAAAAGCTGTTGAAGAAGAGTAATTTCGCACAGGAGAAAAGTCTGCTGGAGATTCGCTCCATTCTTGAGGCGATTGATGAAGGGTTGGTTGTGTTGGATCAGGATGGAAACATTCTACAGGTTAACCCCAAGTTGGCCCGGTTGACAGGAAAAGAGCCCCAGCAACTGCAGGGACAATCCTTCCATGTGCTGCTAAAGGGTGCGGATCAGATTGATCTCAGTGGGCTATTGACCACCTTTAAGAGCCGTATTCAGCGCATCCATGATGAGGATCATGAAAAATTTCACCAGACACTACAACAGGCCCCGGTTCCATTGATTGTGGTGGACCTGGATTCAATCAATGGAGAGTATACGGTTTTCCTTACAAGTCATGGCTTTGAGCAGCAATTTGGTTACTCTCAACAGGCACTACAGGGGCAGCCGCTGCGAAAGCTGATGCTTTCAGAGGAGTATGAGGCGATTCGGCAGAGGTTATTATTTGCAGGCACGGTGATGGGATCGCTGGATCAACATCGCTACTATTGGCGGCGTGCAAATGGTGGCGAATTGGTATCAGAGGTTAAATTTCTGAGGATAGAGTGTGGTGGTAACAGCCATGTGTTGATACAGCTTGAATCGACAGAGAACATTGATCAGGAACTGCTTAGAATCACACCCTATGGACGCTTGATGGTTGATCAGGGGCTTGCTACGGGCAGTGATATGGGTTGGGAGCTGATGCATCAGGATGGAACGTTAATTCCTGTCCATATGTCGGGCTCTCCACTCTATCGGCAGCAGAATGAGGAGCGCCAATTGTCAGGTGCAGTCTTCGTAATCAGTGATATGCGGGATATTCTCAGTGCAGAGCAGGCTCGCCGTTCCAATAAGGCAAAGGATGACTTTCTGGCCTCAATGAGCCATGAATTGAGAACCCCTTTAAGCTCAATAATTGGTAATAGTGAGATTTTGAGTGAGAGTCATATGTCTCCGGATCAACGCAAGATGTTGCATTCGATTGAGATCTCAGGCCGGGCACTGTTGTCCTTGATCAACGATATACTCGACTTCTCCAAGATTACTGCCGGTAATTTTAAAGTTGAGCAAAGTAGTTTTGCTATCCATAGTTTGATTGAGGAGATACAACATATCTTCACCTCTCGGTTTGTCGATGCAGGGCTCCGTTTTGATCTGGATATTCGTGAACCCTTAGGGGAAATTGTGGTGGGTGATGGCCGGCGTATTGGACAGATTTTAATCAATATTCTGAGCAAGGGAGGGTACAGCTCAATATCTGGGTGGAGAGAGAGGAGGGGACACTCCATTTTGCGGTGATTGATGAGGGAATCGGGATGTCTCCAAAGGTTTTGGAACGGCTCTTCTTACCTTTTGAGCAGGCGGAAAACACCATATCCCGCCGTTTTGGTGGGACAGGGTTGGGGCTTCACATCTCAAAAATATTGGCCGAATTGATGGGTGGCACCCTTGAGGTATCCAGTGTAGAGAGGCGCGGATCACGTTTTGAGCTTATTCTTCCCTATGTGGAAGGCGTTAAAGAGGCGCTGGCTTCTCAATCAAGGGAGGCGTTGCCGCTACAACTGAAAGGACATGTTCTGATTGCTGAAGATACACCGGAGCTGCAACTGCTTGAACGTCGTATTCTCGAGTCGATTGGATTGACCGTAGAGATTGCAGTAAACGGACGGGAAGCGATCGAAAAATGGAGTGGTAACACCTTTGATCTGATTTTGATGGATATGCAGATGCCGGAGATGGATGGTATTGAAGCGACCTCTAAATTGCGTGAAATGGGGTGTAAGATTCCAATTGTTGCGCTGACCGCAAACGTAATGGAAAAGCATCGCAAGCAGTTCGGGGAGGCCGGTGGAAGTGGGTTTCTGGAAAAACCGATTGATCGTCAGGTGTTAATTGAGCGACTACAACAGGAGCTTGGACAGGCATCTAAGATTATCCGGGGATGATAAAGAACTGAGCAGCAATGAGCGAGGTCGCGGTTTCGGGCAGCATCTATGACTTCAGTGAAGGACAGAGCTTGGGTACAACAGCAACGCTGATGCTACCCGAAACAGTCGATGAGAGGCCGTTACCGGGTGAGCAGAACCGTTGCTGCCGCACGTTCATCTCCGTAGAGTTGGCTGAGAATGGGCTCGATTGCTTCAGCACTGAGTGGGCCTTCAATCAACTGCTGTTGTCCCAGCTGTTCAATGATCAGGAAGGGGTTGGCGCTGCGTTCCAGAAGTCGCTCAAGCTGTTTCACCGATAAGGGCTGAGAGAGGTAGTGATGCTGTAATCTGTTTTTACCACTCAGTGCAGAGATCGCCTTATAGCGATTCTCTCCAAACAGCTCCTGAATAAGATCAATCAGGTGATCTCCATCCATTTTCTGTAGCGACCCTATATCAGCCATCTGTTGAATCAGCTCATCCTGGTAGGCACTACCCTCCAGTAGGGTTGACGCAGCCGTTGCGTCAATTGAGTTTTGCAGGTAACTCTGCTGCAGCTCATTATTGCCGAGTAGTGCGCTGAGTGCATCATAACGGTCGGCACGGGTGAGTGACCCCAGTAGTTGCAAAGCCTCATCCGGGTTGAGTGGTGACTGGAGTGCCTGATGATCGGTAAACAGCCCGATCATCTCATCTTGATAGGCCATTCCATCCAGTAGAGTACGAGCCTCGGAGAGCCCCAGCGGAAGTTGCAGATAACCTTGTTGTTGGCGATTCTCGCCGAGCAGGGATTTGACAACATTGAAGCGGTCGGTGTGTTGAATATCCTGCAGTAGTTGTTGGCTTTCAGTGGCGGTCAGTGGTGCTGCAAAGAGGCCACGGTTGGTAAAGTGTCGAATAATCTCTTCGGGGAGGGCACTTCCCCGGACGAGCTGTAAAGCATCCGCATGGGAGAGCGGAAGCGCAAGATAATCTTGCTGTTGCTGGTTCATCCCCAATAGCGCCTTAACGGCATCGTGACGCCCCATCGGACCCTGTTGACCGATAATCTGTTCCGCCTCTTTGACGGTGAGAGCTGTCGTGAAGAGTGTTCGGTCTGCCATATAACGGATCATTCCTGACCGATCATGGCTCTGATTGAGTAGTTGGTTGGCCTCTTTTACCCCAAAAGCAGAGAGTCCGTAGTTTTGCGCAAGGCGATTACTGCCGAGTAATGCACGTAGCGGCTGATCATATCGGCGACTCCCGGCAGCCCCCATGAGTGTCTGTATTTGATCCGCATTCATGTTGGGGCTTGGAACCCCATAGTCTGCAAGATATTGAATAATCTCCTCACGTTGTGGACCGACCCCGGATAACAGAGTGTTAATCTGCTCTGTAGAGAGAGGCTCAGAGATCAGCTTGTGATGAGAGCGATTATTTCCAAACATTGATTTAATCGCGTAGTAACGGTCACTGTTGGAGAGGCCTTGCAGCATGTTAAGCCCTTGATCAAATGAAAAGGTTTGGTTTTCCCAGATAGAATCAGCAAATTCAGAGATAGAGGCCCTGCGCTCATAACCTGTTTTGCCTTCCAGTAGATCAACTTCTGCACCATTTACAGTGTGTGCTGTGGCGATCATCAACAGTAGCGGGGAGAGTAGTTTGTTCATCAGAGGCTCCTTCTCGAAGGGAAAAATTAAAATCAGCTGAATGGTAGCAATTTATTGCCTGCAGTGAGAAAGGTTTATGGCGATCATTTTAGTTTGGAGATACCCACACCATCTCTTCGCGAAGATTAATAGTTCGTGTGTAGCGCGTGTGCTCCCCTTCTATGGCGCGACTCCTGTCAGAGTGTTCATCGGGCCTTACAGTCAGGTACAGATGGTTGGTCATCAGACACCTAAGGAACCTCTGAACAAGTCTGGGTAATTTGAATTACGTCCATAGCGTCCAAGATCAAGGCGAAGATCGCAGCCAATAGCAGGCTATTAGCAAGATTTT
>DUYW01000013.1 GCA_013349825.1 Gammaproteobacteria bacterium
AAAACCTTGCTAATAGCCTACTATTGGCTGCGATCTTCGCCTTGATCTTGGACACTATGGACGTAATTCAAATTACCCAGACTTGTTCAGAGGTTCCCTAGGCATACAGGTCCGTACCGACAAAGGTTCTTTTATTAAAGTCATTCCTTTAAAATGATACCTTAGGTCAAGTGTGAGCTGAATCCAGAAACGAATGAACAGCTTACATAAAAATAAAACTGAAGGAATCTTAACCGGATGCAAACGATTGACACGCTAATTCATGCCGAATGGGTGGTACCGATTGAACCGGTCAACACCACTCTTCACTCCCATTCCCTCTGTATAGACAATGGAAAAATTGTTGCGATACTCCCGACTCCGGACGCAAAACAGCAATTTCAGGCAGACAACCAATTTGATCTGAGCGGTCATGCGGTCATGCCCGGCCTGGTCAACGCCCATACACACGCAGCAATGTCCCTGATGCGCGGCTTGGCGGATGACCTTCCTCTGATGACCTGGCTACAGGAACATATCTGGCCTACGGAACAGCGCTGGGTTAATGAACGCTTTATTGAGGATGGCACAGAGCTGGCCATTGCAGAAATGGTCCGGGGCGGAACAACCTGCTTCAATGATATGTACTTCTTCCCGGAAGTGACCGCACAGAGTGCAATACAGTGCGGTATGCGCGCAGTGGTTGGCCTGTTGATGATCGACTTTCCTACAGCATGGGGCAGCGGCCCGGATGAGTATTTTGAGAAGGGTATCGCTATTCATGAGCAGTATAGAAATTCACCTCTGATCCATACTACTTTTGCACCACACGCCCCCTATACCGTCTCAGACCAGCCACTGGAACGTGTTGGTATACTTGCCTCCGAGCTCGATCTTCCGGTTCACATGCATATTCATGAGACTGCCGACGAGATCAACAACAGCATTGAACAGTTCGGAGTACGTCCACTTGCGCGGCTTGACCAACTCGGTTTACTCACTCCCCGGCTGGCTGCTGTCCATATGACTCAACTCAACAATGAGGAGATCACACTATTGGCAGAACGTAACGTCTCCGTCGTCCACTGTCCTGAATCTAACCTCAAGTTGGCCAGCGGCTTCTGCCCGGTCAGTCAGTTACAGCGTGCGGGGGTCAATCTCGCTCTGGGCACCGATGGCGCTGCAAGCAACAATGATCTTGATCTACTGGGTGAGATGCGTACCGCTTCTCTGCTTGCCAAGGGGGTTGCGCAGGATGCCACAGCACTCAATGCCCATCAAGCACTGAGGATGGCGACGCTCAATGGTGCCAAGGCTGTAGGGCTGGAGCAACTCATTGGCTCTCTTGAAGCGGGAAAAGCCGCTGACCTGATTGCTATCGACCTCAATACACTTAATAACCTCCCCCTCTATGATGTAGCTTCTCATCTGGTCTATACCACCGCCCGACATCAGGTAACCGAAGTGTGGGTGAATGGGCAACACCTGCTGCGTAAAGGGGAGTTAATCACCGTGGATAGCGAAAAAGTGAAGCGACAGACAACCGAATGGCAGGGTAAAATCGGCGCATGAACGATAGAACCCAAAACGTTGACCCAGAAGAGATTGCCAAATTTGAGGCTCTCGCCCACCGCTGGTGGGACCGAAACAGTGAATTCAAGCCACTCCATGATATGAACCCACTACGGCTCGATTATATTGAGCGCTTTGCTACCATGGACGGAGCTCGGATTCTCGATGTCGGCTGTGGTGGTGGCATCCTCTCTGAGGGGATGGCCAAGGCTGGAGCAGAGGTTACCGGAATTGACATGGGGGAGGCCCCACTCTCGGTTGCCAAACTCCATCTTCTGGAGTCAAAACTGGAGGTTGAGTATCGACAGATTTCTGTAGAGGATTTAGCCGATGAGACGCCCGGCAGTTATGACATCATCACCTGTATGGAGATGCTTGAACATGTTCCAGACCCTGCCTCCACCATCGAGGCCTGCAGCCGATTGGTGAAACCTGAAGGAGACCTCTTCTTCTCTACCATCAACCGTAATTTAAAGTCTTATTTAATGGCTATTATTGGCGCTGAATACATTCTCAATATGCTCCCTAAAGGGACCCATGAGCATGATAAATTTATCAAGCCTGCGGAGATGGAGCAGTGGTGTCGTCATGCTGCACTTGCTTTAGATGACCTGACAGGAGTTCACTACAACCCACTGACGATGATTTTTACGCTCGGTTCTAATGTGGATGTTAATTACTTTGCCCATGCCCGACCATTAGGGGACCTCTGATACAAGTCATGGTTGATGCCGTATTACTGGACCTGGATGGTACGCTGGCAGATACCGCCCCCGATCTCGCTTATGCCCTCAACCAGACCCTGATTAAGGCTGACAGAGAGCCTCTCTCTTTTGAGTCGATTCGACCCGTTGCCTCAAATGGCAGTGCGCCCCTGATCGAACTCGGTTTTGGAACACAGTTAGATGAAGCAACCTTTGAGCACTACCGACAACAGCTACTCGATGTCTATCTGCAAAATCTGACCCGTGAAACCACTTTGATGGAGGGGATGGGGGCTCTTCTTCAAACACTGGAACAGCACTCCATTGCCTGGGGGGTTGTTACTAATAAACCGGCCCGATTTACCGATCCATTAATGGCGCAGCTTAACCTCTCCGCTCGTGCCGCCTGTATTATTAGTGGTGACACCACCGAACACCCGAAACCGCACCCCAGACCTCTTCTTTTTGCCTGCGAACTGATGGGGGTACAGCCACAACAGTGTATCTATATGGGGGATGCACAACGGGATATTGAGGCTGGCAAGCGAGCCAAGATGTTAACTCTGGCCTGCCGTTTCGGATACCTCGCCCCTGAGGAGTCCATTGAACAGTGGAATGCAGATGCGATCATTGATCACCCTGAAGAGACTCTACAATGGATCTAACACTCCTGGCTTTAATTGCGGTTGCATCTGCCATCACTCTACTGCTGTGGTTTAAGAATGAGCGCCAACAACGCAAAAACAGCCATCTGCGAGAGGAGAATGGCAGACTTAAGGCAACCCTGGA
The DNA here is from genome assembly GCA_013349825.1 of Gammaproteobacteria bacterium. GTDB lineage: Bacteria > Pseudomonadota > Gammaproteobacteria > Thiopontia. The sequence goes on from DUYW01000013.1 coordinate 3,045, forward strand.
GAGTGAGCGCGGCCATTTTGAAGATCGACTGAAGCTAGCTCGCAACGAAAACCAGGACCAGACAAACCAGATGATTCAGGAGTTGACCGCCTCAGCACTGAAAAATAATAGTGACTCTTTCCTGAAACTGGCACAGGAGTCTCTCAGCAAACATCACACCCAATCGGACGGCGAACTGAAACAGCGCCAACAGGCCATTGATTCGCTACTAAAACCGATCCTTACTACACTGGAAAAGAGTGAAAAACAGCTCCATGAGATCGAAAAGGAGCGTAAACAACAGTATGGCGCACTGACCCAGCAGATGGAGAGCATCACCCTCACCCAGCAACAGCTCCAGCAGGAGACCCGTAACCTGGTACAGGCACTACGCCGACCGGAAGTACGAGGACAGTGGGGAGAACTCACCCTCAAACGGCTGGCAGAGTTGGCCGGCATGGTGGAACATGCCGATTTTGTTGAACAGGAGCAGTCGCATGGAGAGCAGGGTATTTTGCGCCCGGACATGGTGATCCACCTACCTGATCAACGTGCCATTATTGTTGATGCAAAGACACCTCTGGATGCCTATATCAATGCCACCGAGGCGAACAGTGATGAACAACGAAATATTGAACTGGAACGACACACCCGCAATGTTCGCAAAAGAGTCAAGGAACTCGCTGCCAAAAGTTACTGGTCCCAATTTGCTGAGAGTCCCGACTTCGTGGTTCTATTTATTCCGGGGGATCAATTTCTCAGCAGCGCATTGGAACGTGACCACTCACTACTGGAAGACGCATTGAAAGAGAAGGTTATTCTGGCAACGCCAACCAGTCTGGTTGCACTACTGCGAGCAGTTGCTTTTGGCTGGAAACAGCAGGAGGTTGCACGCAACGCTGAGGCCATTCGTGAAGTCGGCGTACAACTCTATGATCGCCTCACAACCTTTAGCACTCATCTGGCAAAAATAGGCAAAAGTCTGGATAGCGGTGTAGATGCCTTTAACAAGGCGGTCGGCTCTCTGGAGAGAAATGTACTGCCCGGTGCACGGCGTTTTGTAGAGATGGGCATTCACCCCAAAAAAGAGCTGCCAGAACCCAACCCCATAGAGAAACGTTCCAGAACGCCCAAGGTATTGGAGTCCAAGGTTGATGAGAGCGAATAAATGCCACGCCTATTGCAACAAGACACAACAAACCGATAAGATAAAATAGCCCAATGGACAAGAACTACACTCCCCACCCTGAACTGCTACAAGGTCGCACGATTCTGGTAACCGGTGCCGGTAGCGGGCTGGGTCGTGCCGCCGCTGTACGTTATGCCGAGCATGGCGCTACCGTACTACTGGTTGGCCGTACCCAATTTCGTTTAGAAGATACCTACGACCTCATCGCTAAAGCAGGTCATGCACAGCCCTATATCTTTCCGCTTGATTTTGCCAAGGCTGATGAAGAGGCCTACCAAGGACTGGCAGGAGGTATTGCTCAGGAGATTGGTCATCTGGACGGGCTACTCCACAACGCCGCCCACCTCGGAGACCTCAGTCCAATCGAACACTACACGCTAAAACAGTGGGAGACCGTCTTTACAGTCAATGTAACGGCCCAATTTCTCCTCAGCAAATACTGTATTCCACTGCTCAGGCAGTCCGAAGATGGCAGCATAATTTTCACCAGTTCAGGTGTCGGTAAATCAGGGCACGCCTACTGGGGAGCCTACTCTGCCTCCAAGTTTGCCAACGAAGGAATGTCACAAATTCTTGCCGATGAACTTGAGGCCGATGGTATTCGTGTCAACACCATTGATCCGGGGGTTGCGCGAACGGTGATGCGCGCCAAAGCCTTTCCCGGTGAGAACCCCAACAATAACCCGACCCCAGAGTCCCTGATGGGAGCCTACCTCTATCTAATGGGGCCAGATAGCCGAGAGGTCAGTGGGAGGCGCTTCAACGCCTGGGTTTCATGAAACAGTCGAAAAGTTGCATCCTCTACTGTTTCTTCAGATAGCGCACTACAACCATTATCAGCAGCGCCAGTAAAAGTATTAACAGCCAGATACGCCACACGACTATTTTACCCTCTGTCGTGATCCGGCCTTCAATTCACTCTTCATCTTTCCACCTACTGCCAGATCCAGTGGCGTGTAACCATCTTCATTTTGTATATTCGCTGTTGCACCTGACTGCATCAATTCACGAACCATCATAGGGTTGCCTTTGCGCACTGCCATATGGAGAACAGTCTCTCCAAAGCGGCTCTGAGCATCCAGATTTGCCCCATGCTGAATCAGAATTTGAGTCATCACAATCAGGTCTCGACTGACCGCCTCACGTAGCGGGGTATCTCCAAATCGATTCTTGTGGTTAATATTGGCACCATGTTCTATCAGTAACTCTGCCAACCCATGATCCCCTTTATAAACGGCTTGTAGCAGTGGAGAGTCTCCAAAATGGTTCTCAATATTGACCTCTGCCCCCCCTTTGATCAACAACTTCAGCATTTCCGGAGTGCGCGCCAGATGGAGGGGGCGTTCATCATAACGATTCGCCTGATTCACCTCCCCACCCTCCTTGATGTAACGAGAAACCCGCTCCAGGTCGTTGTACACAACAAGGTCATGAATTGAATTCGCTGCCTCAACCGTAAAGGTTGAGAACAGTAATAACAGCGATAGCGCATTTACCCTAAACATAGCTAATTTCCTCCAGACACAAGAGCCTAATCCGGGACACCTCTAACAAGCTCTACTTTTCTTCCGAAACGGGTGTGCCTTGCGGTTTTCCGTGCCCTGCTTCCTGGAAGTCACGACAAAAGAACTATTATTAGAAGTGCCTTTCCGACTCATAAATCAATCGATTGGACCATAGTAATCCGGGAACTTGCCCGAGAATAGAGGTCGTAGGCTATCCATTATAGCGGGTTACCCGGATAATTTTAGACTAAGTTTTATCTGCTATTGCTGACTGCTACTGACTGTTGCTGACTACCGATGATAGTCACGCAATAAATCCATCTTCTCCTCCTGAGTGAGTCCTCCCCCATCAAACTGATGAGAATATCCTGTCATGATTTTAATCAGATCATGTAGTATTTTTTCAATAATGCCTCTCATTCTTCTGCCCCTTTCCGAATAAACCAGCCAAAGATACGTCGCATCTCTATACCCACATCAAAAACTAAAGCAATTACTATTCCATCGATGTGGTGTGATTCAAATTACCCAGACTTGTCCACCCATCCCGGTTTTTCCCCGGCCAGGAGTGGGAGCAGTTGGCACATGAAGGAACTTCATGCGACTATTGATACACCGACTGGAGAATTAAGATGAATCAGCACGAAACAATCAGCTACATTGAGTTACCCGCCAAAGATCTTGAGGCAACCAAGATCTTTTTCACTCAGGTCTTCCTCTGGACATTTACCGATTATGGCCCGGAATACAGCTCGTTTTCACACCATGATATCAATGGCGGTTTCTACCAGTCGGAGCTGTCTGCATCCACAGAACTCGGCAGTGCACTCATCGTCTTCTACAGTCGCGACCTTGAAGGTACCCAAACAAAGATTGAGGATAACGGTGGCATTATCATTAAACCAACATTCTCCTTTCCAGGTGGACGGCGTTTTCACTTTAGTGATCCCAGCGGAAATGAGTTCGCCGTTTGGTCTGAAGCTGATGTTTAGATTCCTGCTTGCCGTATCACTTCTGTTTACAGAACCCTCAATCTCTGCCACCAATGGATTTGACCTGAGTAACAGCGAGATTCCATTAGAAAAAATCTATGCGGGTGGCCCCCCACGGGATGGCATTCCTTCGATTGATACACCACACTTCCTCTCTTCCACAGTCGCAGAGAGTGAAATTAAAGATCATCAATCTGTGCTGGGTATTGAGATCGACAACATCAGCCGCGCCTACCCCATTGCCATCTTAAACTGGCATGAAGTGGTTAACGATAAGGTCAATGGACGCTCTATTGTCACCTCTTACTGCCCACTTTGTGGCTCCGGCATGGTCTTCAGCTCCACGTCTTCAGAAGGTGATTTGGAGTTTGGGGTCTCTGGCCTGCTCTATAATAGTGATGTTCTGCTCTACGACCGGCAAAGCAGCTCACTCTGGTCGCAACTTATGGGAAAAGCCATCAGCGGCCCGATGCAGGGAACAAAACTACACTCCATTCCAGCCACCCATACCACCTGGGGGCTGTGGAAAAGCGCCCATCCAGACACGACCCTGCTCTCCAGAGAGACTGGATTCCAGCGCGATTATGATCGTGACCCATATAAAGGGTACACCGATCACAAGGGGATCTATTTTCCCGTTGAGACAGTAGACCCCGGATACCACCCGAAAGAGCGGGTACTTGGGATAGAGGTGAATGGTCGTTTCAAAGGTTACCCTTACTCAGAGCTATCGCGCACAACAACGCCGATTACAGAGCAGTTCAACGGATTAAATTACAGAGTATATTATGACCAGGATACCAACACCGCCCGGGCTACTGATCTGGATAACCGGCCCATTGTGACGGTCTCTTCATTTTGGTTTGCATGGATGGCCTTTCACCCTGACAGCAAAGTTTTTACACAAAGCGATCTCTTGAAGCGTTAATTGCATCCCGGATGGTGCTCTTGAAAAACCTGTCTCAAATCAGCTTCCCCTCGCTACGACTTCTACTCTCGGACAGCCACCCGGATAATCACGAGTCGAAAGCTGACTTTGACAGTCCGCTTCCTCTTGTGACTCAACCTCTGTGAATTGCGAGAAAAATTGGCTTTTCTGGTATGCCCTCTGCTTCTCTCTATTTTTCTGAAAAATAGCTCTGAGCCTCTCTTTGAGCTCAACTGAGTTCAATCTATTCAAGACATCTGTTGTCACAATAATCCCCCACTGCCCCATTGACCTATATGCAACGAACAGCACAGCATTTATTGTTCCAACAATAACAACTTATTGATTAAAATAAGATAATTATTCTACCCATTACAGCTGACAGAATATCGTCAGCCCAGAGAGAGAAAGAGAGAGCTTGCCTGAGAATAGAGATACTCTTTACATGACTTCACCAAGATAGGAACCCATCTCTATATCCGCCCCAAGGATATGCCCCGTCAACCACTGCTCCAGAAATGCGATATCTTCATTTGAGATCATCCCATTCTGTTGCAGAAATTTCTGTTGCACTGCTTTGGCACTATTGATCAACTCTTGATGCTCTGCCTTATGCGCCACAAGACCTTGATAACCATATTTGAGCATCAACCGCTCTTCATGTTTGAAATGCCAATCGGTACAACTGATCAGCTCTTCCAGCACGGCTTCGATATAGTCCGATGAACTCTCTTCTTCAATAGATTGACCGAGAATATTGAATAGATCCACAAGTTTACGATGATCATCATCGATCTCCTGAATCTGTACACTGAGTGATTCATCCCAAATTAAAACTTTCACAAACTCGTCTCCTGGTGTGATCGCTGTGATTAAATATCCGTAAAAAGTGGCTTATACTTCATATCCTCATTCAGGATATGAGCTACCCACCAGTTCGCAAGAAATTTGATACTATCCTCAAGGCCGAGTCCATTGCAATGCGCTAATCTGTCGGCAAGCTGATCAGAGAACAGGTCATGTGACTTGGTATGCTCTTCCAGAAAGTCCGTCCCCTCTAGGCGTAAAATTGCCTCTTCTGCACCAAAGTGCTTAACCACAAGCTGAGAGATCTTGACGTAAGCGTGTAGCGCTTCCTGGACTGTAAACTCTGTTTCGGACAGGTCAATCAACCCATTAATCATCTCAACAATTTGCTGATGCTGAGCATCCATCAACGTATAACCAACACTGAATTTCTTGGCATCCCACAGGATTCTTTCCATAACCACACCTCTTGCATGTGAATTATCCAACCATAGTGCCTGATTGGAACCAGCTACGCAATCTGTTCTGGGTAAACAGATTTTTCAAATTGACTACAATCAATTGATTTTGTAGCGGCTATTGGTTTGGCAAGATGAAACAGTCCATTGGAATCGGACAAGTGTTATAGACAATTATATTTTTTTATAACATTTCATCAATTGATGCCCTCTCGATAACTCTTTATAATCGCCCGCGCCCCACCACTGGAGGAGGAGATTGAAAAATCACTTTGGTGGAGAGGGGCACCACTTCATTGAAGGCAGACCGTTATCCTCTGTAGTCAGAACAACTGCTTCAAAAGTCTTGCTCTTGGTCTCTTATCAAGCAACTCTCATTCACTGCCAAACCACTCAAATGACCTTATTGGTTGTCGTTGAGGGTGTTACAGGGGTACTTATCCAGTACAATTACCCTGTTCCGCGAAACATCTCCTTATGAATACTTCATAATGTATTCATCTGTGTAACGCTGGTAATTTTAAACAACCCATTAAAGGTAGCCCATGAACGTAAAGAAAATGACTGACAAGAAACTGGATTCACTTCTTAAAGAGGTCAGTGCGGAAGTACAACGCAGAAAAACTGAAAATGATATCAACGCCAAGATCGAGAAAGAGCTGGCAGCCCTGTCCAGGAAATATGGCTCTGATACCGTTAAGAAGCTTGCAGCAACAACAAAGACCAAGGGACGTGCCGCGAAGAAGAAGGTACGCGCTAAAGTAGCTCCTGTTTACCGTAACCCTGACAACCACCAACAAACCTGGACAGGTCGTGGTCGTACACCTCTATGGGTGACTGAAGCTGAAGCCAAACACAATGGGCGTGATGCACTGAAGATTGCGAATCAGTAACTCCAATGGCGGTGCTGATTGAGGCCATCTCGGTTGTAATACGGGTTAAGGCACTTCAATGTGGATTTGATTCAATTGAATCATTTTTAGAGACTGTCCCAAATGAGACCCTCTGTGGTGACAATGAGCTGATTCGTATTGGTTTTAACTCACCCACTGAGGTCGAAGAATATATTGCGCTGTTGGAACATCATGGATTGATTTTTCTTCAGGACAAAAAGACAATTGATCTCGTTGTTGTCGATCAGGAAAGTGGTCCTACGACTCCTTGTGACTGGATTGAGTTTGGTCGTACCAAAATCGATTTAGATAATGCCGATGTTGCATCCTGCCGCTTAATCAACAGTCGTATTGTTGAGCTGATTACACCGCAAGGCTGGAGGTATGAAGATTCTCTCAGCCAGAATCTTTCTATTGAGCACACTGACCAGACCCGAAAGTATCTGCAATTTCTTAGACAGGAGGATGGTCAGGAGATATATCTCAATAAGATGACCGGTGAAGAAGTCGCGATTGATTTACCATGATCACGAGAGCGATCTGGGTTTTTTCTGTCACCCTGCTGTCATTCTTGTTTCCCTATGGGGGCGTTCTGTATATTGATAGACACTACGCCCCTATTGAAACCTTTCTACCGGACCCGGCTCAGGCTGAACGGACAAGATTGGTAGAACAAGGCTCCTGTAACCTGCCGGTTGCTTGGTATGTATCACTCAACACTGAACAGCAACAGTGGTTAGATTCTATAAACAACAGAGATCAGTGTAACCCTTATAACCTGTGCAATGCCTCTTGTATCACAGAGGGGCGAGACCGACAAACTCAAGGTGGTTGCACAATTATCTGCTGGGATACACTTCTGAAACCGAAAGAGTAATTGCTTACTTTTGCTTCATAAACCCTCAAGAGAATACTATGGCACTCAAGGCATCTATCTATAAAGCAGAAGTACAGATCTCAGATATGGATCACAACTACTATAATGACCATCAGCTTACGATCGCCCGTCACCCCTCTGAAAATGAAGATCGTATGATGGTCCGGCTGCTGACATTTATTCGGCATGCCGATGAATCTCTACAATTTACCAAGGGAATCAGTACCGACAATGAACCGGACCTCTGGCTACGATCCCTAAGTGGTGAAATAGAGCTATGGATTGAATTGGGGCAGCCCGATGAAAAGCGTATCCGCCAGGCATGCGGCAGAGGCAAAGAGGTCTACCTCTACCTCTACAGTGGTCACAGTGCTGAAATTTGGTGGAAAAAGATGTCCGGCAAGTTGGCCACCATCGGTAACCTGCACATCTACAACCTCCCGCCCCATCAGCGTGATGAACTGTCTATACTGGCTCATAAGAGTATGACGCTACAGGTAACGATTCAAGATGGAGAGATCTGGATATCGGATGGAGAGCTGAACGCCACCATAAACCTGGAGTGCTGGAAAGAGTAAGAACTGTCACCAAATATTTGAAAATAGAGGACCTTGTCAAGCTGGTACAAACACCTATACTCTATGGAAGACAGCACAGCAAAGTAATGTTTAACCTACCTGAAGAGTAACTGTTCTGGTTTGCCAATAAGAGGAGGCTGCTCAGGGGGCACCTATACCGGGTATATTGGAGCCATACAGCATTAAAAGGTACTATAGACTGAATCATGAGCAATCAAGTTCACATAAACCCCTTCTCCATTCAGCTTCTTCTCAACCGCAAGCTATGGCTGGTCCCCCTCCTTCTATGGGCAGGTGTTATCGGTTACTCACTTCTATCAAACATCTATATGATCCATGATGATCACACAGATCAAGCAACAACGAGTGCACGAAACATTTTCCAGTTTGTAGAGCTTACACGTTTATGGAATGCACGACACCGCACTGTCTATGTGCCAGAGACTGAAAAGACTCCACCTAATCCTTACCTCGAAATCTACAACAGGGATGTCATTACAAAAACCGGTATTTCTCTGACGATGGTTAATCCAGCCTATATGACACGACAACTGGCGGAATTAATCAAGCCAGAGAGTGGCATTCAATTTCACATCACCAGCCTGGAACCACTTCGCCCTGAAAACAGGGCTGATAAGTGGGAACAACATGCATTAGAGAGCTTCGAACGTGGCAATCATGAAATATATGAGAGGGTCACAAGTGACTCTTCAGATGTCTTCCGGTATATGGCACCTCTTTTCGTTAAAAAGCCTTGCCTCCAATGCCATATACGACAGGGGTATGAAATTGGCGAAATCCGGGGGGGCATCAGTGTTACCCTGAAATCTGATCAGATCTTTGGTCACGTCCATAAACTGATTAACCGAGAAATAATTAAGCATCTCAGCATCTTTGTTATCTCCGTGATCTTGGCCTGGCTATTCCTGGAAAAGATCCGACTCCATTGGCTTGAAATGGAGTCCATTAAGAAAACACAAGACCAGACCATCCGCAACAATACCGATGAGCTGATACAGCTTTCACGGAATGATCTCGCAACGAAGCTACTCAACCGCAAAACCATTAGTGAAATCCTTGATAATGAGTTCAATAGAGCGGCTCACTTTCTCCGTGACCTATCAATAATCATGATCAAGATTAATGGCCTCAACCCCATCCTGGATCAATACGGTAAAGCCACAGAGAAAGAGGTACTAACTGCCGTTTCTGGCAGTATCGAAACTATAATTCGCCCCACAGACTGGGCTTCCCGCTTCAGCAATGATCACTTTGCAATTATCTTACCCGAAACATCTGCAAAAGATGCCCACAAGATGGTCTCTAACCTGCACACAGCCATCAATCAGCTTGAAATAAGCAGCAATACTGAAACCCTTAAAGTCACTACCCAGATCGGATCAGCCTCTTTCCCTGACCACAGTCAATCTGCAAGCTCACTGATCGAACACTCTATCGAGTCGATGAAATAAGCATTCCAATATTCAGCAAATTCTTCAGAGGCTTCATCTATTGTTATGTCATACCTATTCAATCACCTGCCTTAATTTGAGTCCATCATAGGGCTCCGATCAACACCCCCATACCCCTACCTCTCGCTGTTGATAGCTGATCTGTCTGGACCAGATTTCATCATCCCATCTGATCTCCGGATTACGGTTGAAGATGATGAGGTGGACCTCTGCTGCGTTGTAGCTGTCTGCATACTCAACGCTCTGCTCTACACCCTTTTCAATTGTAGTATCGAGGCTGTTATGGAGGATCTTTAGCTCTATGATGACCCGTTGTACCTCTCCGAAGTAGCCTTGATCCGGGTCTATTGGCCACTCTATCGAGAGGTCGGTTCTTTTCCTCCCCAGGCCGTACTCCCGGTTGATTCTTCCACCACCATTGATGATGCGCTGGAGGAAGGCCTGAATCAGTAGCTGGGGACCCGCCTCTTTGTAGTCAAATTTTTCTATCCAGCTATCGGCATGTTCACGGAAGAATTGCTGGAAGGCGGTCAGGAGTTTTGGGATATCGAGTCTGTTCTCTTGGGTGAGATACCACTGCTGCTCTTGGTTGGCTATGGTGTACTGGGTGTTAAAAGTAAGCTCTCGGGGGATGATCTCACGGTAGATGCGGTTGCTGATGGCTATTTTTGGTCTTATGGTGATTAACCCCAGATCAGCAAGGTATTGGAGGTCATCATTGTACAGTGTGGCACTCTCCTCTTGCTCTCCTGCAAGCAGGGTGGAGATGACTCGATGCACCCTTGGCTCTTTCAGTTTATCTGCCAACTGGTCAAGATGGGTGGATCGGGATTGCACTAACCGCTCTCTTGCCGCCTGATAGTGCTCCAAGGTGATGGGGCGACTACGATCTCTCAGGGGTTTCTCTTTCCAGGTCATCTCATAAGCGAGTGCATTAACCAGCCACGGTTGCCCTTTGGTGTCTTCCCAGAGCTCTGCAAAGATCTCCGAGGCGAAGGGCTGCCCGGTCTCTTCGCTATGTTGCTGGTAGAGAGACTCTACCTCTTGCCGGGTAAAGTTCCCCATCTGCAGTGATTCTGATTTGATATTAAAGGCAGAGCCGCCGGTGATAATCTCTCCATCGGAGCGGTGGATTCGGTAGTCCTTTATATCCCGCAGTCCACAGAGAACAATGGTCTGGGGAAAGTGATCCGGGCGCTGGGCGTAGCCCGCCCTGATCTGGCGTAGCAGAGAAATCAGGGTGTCTCCAATCAGGGCGTCTGCTTCATCGATAAACAGGACTATGGGTTTTTCACTCAGCTCTGCAAGTTGCTCAAGCAGTGCCGTTAGCCTGTTATCTACCTCTACCTTTCTCCCCACTTCATTGTACCAATCTCTGAGACGCTCATCTCCCAACCAGGTTCTATAGGCGGATGCGATTACACTACATACCCCGCTGATCCCTGTCTCTTTATCATTGCGAGAGGCCTGTGCCCCCTCTATATTGGCGTAGAGGGCGTTGTACTCCCCTGCACGGTTGAGCGTCTCCATCATCTCCAGCAGGGCACTGGTTTTGCCAGTTTGACGGGGGGCGTGGAGCAGAAAATATTTCTTGGAGGCCATCAACACCTTTACCTCTTCCCAATCGATACGTTCCAGTGACGGGATATGGTAATGGTCATCCGGCCTGATGGGACCCGCTGTGTTGAAGAATTTATTCATGGCGTTTATTGTAACCCAGATCTGTTTTAGCCAAAAAAGCAGAGTGTCCGGCTTACCACAACAGCCTGCGCTTTTCATGAACTTCAAAATTAAGCACAGCATGAGGCATACCATTACGCTCACCTAGGTCCAACGGAGCTCTTTCTGACCTGCACCTTTAGAGCGACGATCTACTACCCTTCAATCCCCTCCATCAAGGGGGCCACAGGGTTTCCATTACCTAGGAACTCTTTGAACTCATCTGATACCCGATCATCAGCAGCCACCCTATCCCAGAATTGGATTGCCATATCCAATGCCGCTCGTGGATCTACTCGATCAATCACAGCTAATGAGTCCAATGCAGGAGGGACAAATTTCATTATTTGAACTTCGCCACTCTTGGGCGCAAATCCCATTGAACACATATCGAATACAGGCAACAATCTGAACACATTCCCATCGATTCCTAAAGCAAGGTTCCCTAAATGCATATCTGTATTGTTAGTCAGTCGCCCGAACATCCACAGCAAGGTCGCATCATATACATGTTTCCAGCTAACAAGATCCTGCTTCAGTAGCTCAAGCATGACCAAGTGCCAATCACGGCCTCTACCCACAAACTCAGCATCAACACACTGCAGCGAAAGCTGAGAGTACCTACCAAATTCTCTGTTCCGATCAAATCTTTGTGACTCCAGGAACAGACGCCCATCACCTTCTATCAACCGCGTCTGAGCTGCCAGAGGATGCCTTTCATTGATGATCTCAGCCGCATAGTGCTCAGTGATTAGAATGTCTCTCCACCTCTGGGCTACCCGTTCATCTCCTCTTGGCGAGAACTTCACGATAACGTGGGCAAGTCGATCACCACAGTATGCAGTGAACTTGGGCTGCTCCCCACCGGCAGAAGACCCTGGTACTCCCCCCTTCATTATTTCATCTGCTAAAGCAGGGTAATCGTCGACCGTGCTTACAATCGGCCTATGACGAACACGTATTACCGACTGTTCACCAAACTGGAAGTTGCCCGGAAGGTCATCACCATTTGAAACCAAATACCTCCCTATGTGCTCTATATTCCAGTCCTTTGGATCTTGCGGAAAGAAATCAGACCGAGATGAAAGATCTGCGGCTATCTGCCGCCCAATAAAGCCCTGTGGCCCAAGATCCTGTAGGAAGTAAGGCAGATCATCATAGAATCCATCTCTTCCCTCCCCCAACAAAACCGGAGGCATCCCTGGAAGTGGCTGTACATAGTAACCACCATGGGCCAATGGACGAACACGGGCAATGTACGTGTTATTACCAAAAGGGTCAACAATGAATAATGGAAGATCATCTCCGCTGCCAAACGCATTCACAGCAAGGGCATACTTCGGAGATCTTCCTGCAGGTATCTTGATTATCCGGTCACCCATCGCAGTCAGATGCCTTGCCACTGTCCTTTGAAGCATTCCAGTAGCAATCTGCAACTCTTTGGAGGAGGCAGGCCCCCTTTGTAGGATTTCAATAATTTGATCTGACATGGCTTGCTTACCGACCTATTTAATGTCTAACATACACCTGAATATTTTAGATTTAATTCATTATTTGTCAATAATTTAATTAAATACATGGTATTACAGTGTCCACTTCAATGTCTAGCATTGACAGAACAAGATCACAGAGTACAATAAGAGAACATGCGGCACCTAGGGCGACGAATGAAAGGAGTCAAACTGCCTGACGCCATCGCAACACGCCCCAATGGAACGATCGTCTCAATTGAAATTAAGCGTACAATAAAAAGCCGTAAACGATATGCTGAAATAATTGTTGAGCACCTGAAACAGCGAAAAAATGGACGATGGAAAGAAATTCTATATCTTTCACCTGACACCACTTTTTCCTCAAAGCTGGAAAAGGTGGTGACAAGCATAGAAACCGGACGCTATAACGGTGAAAAATTCAGCTTTAGCCCAGATCACTTAAAACCATTTAGCTTTCACGCACTAGAAGACACTGACAGCTGGTGCTGAAGCTATCCTATGCAACATATCGTAATAAATTGAAAAAATACAATTTATTACATTGTCTACATAAGTGGAAATACACCATATAACCCAGTTGTCATTTGACAACTGGGTTGTTCACAACTACTATACCCTACTATATTCCCATGCAACGCAATAAACACCCAAATAAAGAGATTGAAAAGGCACTGCAATATGCCGAACAACATGGCTGGAGAGTAGAAAGTGGCGGCAGTCATGCTTGGGGAAAAATCTACTGCCCAACCAATAATAGCGAGTGCCGATGCGGTGAGTTCTGTATAACCAGCATTTGGAGCACCCCCAGAAATGCAGTCAACCATGCACGACAAATCTACAGAGTAGTTGACCACTGTATTACAACCACAAATTAATTGAACCAGCCATGAAACTATTTGAATTCACACTAAAATTTGCACTCCCCAAAGGGGAACTCAATAGCGAAATCTATGTTGAGCAACTGGCAACATCCGGTTGTGACGACGCACTGATCGGTATCGGGCAACCCGGCAAAATCGCACTACAATTTACCCGTAAAGCTAACGGTGCCAACGAAGCAATCCTTTCCGCAATTGGTGATGTCAAAAAGGCGATTCCTGATGCACATCTCACTGAAGCAACCCCAGACCTGGTCGGTATTACCGACATTGCCGAGCTACTGGGCTTCTCACGCCAAAACATAAGAAAGCTAATCCTTAATCATACCCAAGACTTCCCCAGCCCAGTTCATGAAGGTAAATCTTCAATCTGGCACCTATCCAATGTACTGAAATGGTTTCAAGAAGATCGTCAACGACCAGTAGACCCCACTCTGCTAGAGACCGCCTATACCACCATGCAGGTGAACCTGGCCAAGGAGGCTACAAATCTTGATTCTCGCCTTCACTCCCAGATGACAGCCTTGATCTCATAAAAAGTTGAAACAGTGACTGACTCAACAAACTTCAACTTTCTGAACCCGTACAACCCTGTTTTTCTGCAGCTGGCCACTGCTGCTGAGCAGGCCTTTATCAGCGACCCCAACACCACACTGATCAAACTACGCCAACTTGCTGAGGCACTGGCACAAGACCTTGCCGCACGTACAGGTATTGAATTTGATGAATCGACCACACAGGCAGATCTGCTCTGGAGACTGAACCGAGAGATTCATCTTGATCCGACCATTCGTGATCTCTTCCACACCATCCGCATTGATGGCAATAAGGCCACACACCAGTTTCAAACCCGGCCCTTTCACTCCCCCCAAAGATCCAAGTCATCAGCTACAGGCACTACAGACCGAAATTGAACAGCTCAAGGGGCAGCTCTCTGAGCCAACCGCTCTCTTGCTCCAATGATTTGAACTCCTCTTCACGTGCGATCGCTTCGCGATACTGCACTTCACGGTTCAACCAGAAACGGGCACTACTCCCCAATACCCGCTCCAGAATGATAGCGGTCTCTTCTGCAATAGTGGCCTTACCGTTGATCAGCTGGCTGATATGTTTTGTGGAGAACTCAGTACGTTGTGCGAGCTCTACCTGACTCCACCCCTTCTCTTCCAACAGATCAAAAATGGTGTCTCCAGGCGGGGAGACCCAGTCAGGCTGAAAGGTGTTTGTTAGTTCAGTCATGATAGTCTCCAATGTAGATGATGCGTACTTTTGTTACTCGCAACCAGTTGATACCACCCTCATCATGGCAAGGCACAGGGATATTGGCAGGCTCAAAGACCAAGCGTATTCCACCGTGCAGGCTGACTGCATATTGACGAGGCCAGCCTTTTTTGCGCACTTCAACGTAATATTGCTGCTTTCCGCGCTTTCGAATCGTTGCCATTTCATTCCCCTCAAAACAGACACTGCGTCAACAGCGCGTAAAACAATCACACAAAACAGTGTAACATTCTGTTTTTTAAGAGTCAAAATGGTGCGAGCGGAGAGACTCGAACTCTCACACCTTGCGGCACCAGAACCTAAATCTGGCGTGTCTACCAATTCCACCACGCTCGCATCAAGCGTTGGTATTATAGACGTGGTAGCAGCTATGCACAATCCACCCAAACCATGAAAAGAAGAGCAATAGCGCAAAACCTGCCAAATGAACCGCTGGTAAATAGAATATTGCAATAATCAGCAAGAACAGTGAGGAGAGATAGAGATAGAGTAGTCGGCGGCCACTACTTGCCGGAAGTATCTGAAACAGACTCATTGGTGGCGACAATCTCCCCCCCTCTGCAGCTTTTTGAATAGCTCTTTGCTGCAGATGGAGAAACACCAGAAATGGTGTAATTTTGAGCAATGAACCTGCCAACATCGGTAACAATACAATCAAGATATGAAACAACCCTAACCAGGCAGGAATGTCCGTCAACAACCATTGACTGACTAATAATACTGTACCGCTCACAACCATTGCCCCCAGAGCAATCACCCAAAAGTGGATCGTTGAATCAACCATTCTTCTCTTTCGGTAGATAATCAATTTCAGTGCTACAACACCAAACAGCATCAGTCCAGACGCTACAACAGACATTAGCAGGTTACTTAACAATCCAACACCGACCATCTCTCCGATCCCCCAACCGTAGAGCGCTACCGCAACCGTGGGTATGAGCCATTTTCGAAGCCACCGAGGAAATTCATCGGTCACCAGAAACATTGGAATCATCTGAAAACTGGCTGCCATCAAAAGTAGGGTGAACCACCCTCCTAACCCCCAGAGAAGGTGTATATGAGTCCACTCTCTTGTAACACGACTCAATAACCCGCCCCACCCCGCCAATAGCTGCAGCCCCAGCAACAAAAAAAGCACGAGAAACGGGTAGATAAAACGTAATTGAGTCACAAACTCAGAGCTGTTTACCTTCCGGTATAGCACAAGTAATGCACCCAGATAAGGGGTCAGCGCCACTACAAACAGTATCGTTGCAGGAATAAACAAGGCGGTCACTGAAAACAGTGAGCCTATAGTAAAGAGCACTAACGCTGCACTTATTGAGCTATGCACCCCTATGGAGAGTTTTCTCTGCCAGGGTATTTGCACCCCACCGACTACGGGAAGAAGTTGAAACAGCACGCCGATCACCACCATCAACAGTACCCCAATAGTCAGCAGATGCAGGGCACCAATCATCGTGAGACTCCAGCGGCTCTCCAGCAGTGTCTCTCCTGCAAACATCAGCAATAGGGAGAATAACCCTCCAAAAACCGGGGCTGTCAAAAAAAACCGATAAGGCACCTCAATTGGCGGCGTATAGTCAATCGAGAGATGTGCCGTATTCATAGCTACCCTGACTGCATGACGTTATAGCGCTCCTTCACCCGGTTTTCAGCAACCTGATCTAAACGCTTATAGATCATCACTTCATAGGGTGCCTCTCCATCAAGAACCAAACAGTGGGTAAAGCCCATATCATCCAACATTGAATAGAGTGGATATGGCTCCATGCGGTGCATCATCCGCACATATTCACCCTCATGAAGTTCTTGAACTGCCTCAATGACCTGTTGCATTGGCTCTGGTGGAGCACAATGTTGTACATCACAGCACTTCTCTCCACTCAACATCAATCTAACAGCTGCTCAAGCTGCCCCAGAACCGGCTGATCATCTCCTAACGCTTCATCAATCATTGGATAGAGGATCTGTTCCTCCTTCATATTGTGCTGCTGAACCATGATCATTAAGGTATCCGAATAGCCCATAACCTGATCTTGAGAGCGCTCCTGAACGGCTTTCTTTAAACTTTCAAGAAGCTCTCGTACCTGCTGGTGCTCCATTCGCATCACTTGAGTTGGCCCCTGGCTACTCCCGACCTGCTGCTCAAAAGCGGGAAACAGAAAGTTTTCCTCCTCTGAAAAATGGTCCTCTATATGGCTACATAGAAGTGTCAAAGCTTGGTCCACAGTACCCCACTCCTGCTCAGCAGCTGCGTTCTCCATATCTGAGAAGTGTTGATCACAAAGACGATGATGTTGTGTCATAATGGACGATATTGAACGCATGCTGTTCTCCACTGAATCCGCTGTTGAATACGCATCCTATTTCACCACTTCATGACAATCTGGTCTATCCTCTTACTCTGGCTTGTTTGATCTTCATCAAACATCATGAGATTCCTTAAATGACTTCTCCACTGATTGACTCTCACTGCCACTTAGACGACCCTCAATTTGACCCTGACCGCAACGATGTCCTCAACCGCTGTAATGAACTCAATATTATTCAGATCATCATCCCCGGAGTTGTAGAGCAACAGTGGCATCGAGCCTTTAGCTTGAGTGAACAGCATGACAACATCCAGGTAGCTGCCGGGCTTCATCCACTCTTTATCGATAATCACAACCACCACTCCAGCGATGCGCTCAACAGTACGCTACAAGCCCACCCTGAAACTGTTGCAGTAGGGGAAATTGGGCTCGACTTCTACCATAAAGATGACACTCACGATGCACAGCGTACGCTCTTTACCGATCAGCTTGAAATTGCAGCCACCTACAGAAAGCCACTACTCCTTCATGTCCGAAAGGCGCATCAGGAGGTAATTGAGCGTACCAGGAAGCATAATTACATACAGGGAATCGTTCATGCCTTTAGTGGCAGTTACGAACAGGCAAAACTTTATATTGATGCAGGTTTTTTGATCGGTATAGGTGGTGTCATCACTCGCCCCAATGCCCTCAAACTCAAACGAGTTGTTGAGAAGATTCCATTAACCTCCATCGCATTAGAGACCGATGCTCCAGATCTTCCACCTATCTGGGCCCAGGGGACGAGAAACAGCCCCGAACAGCTCCCTAGCATAGCAGAACGTATTGCTCAGATACGTAAGATACCGCTGGAACTGGTCGCCTTTCAAACAACACAAAATGTAACCACCCTACTCAAACTCCAACATTACAAGAGACAAGTCTGCACTAATGATTGACGCGCTGAAGAAAAGAGTGAATCATTCACCGATGCACCGCCTCCTCTCCCCCCTGTTACTTACGCTGTTACTCAGCTTCAACAATATAGCAAATGCTGAGATTGCCATTCTGCTCCATGGTCTTCTGGGCAGTAGCAACTCATGGGAACGCAGTGGTGCTGCAGATGCACTGCAACAGAGCGGATGGGAGCGTGCCGGTTATATTCGCGGAGGTGGCCCCAACGGCGTTCTCTTAGCTCAGCCTCTTCGCACTAATCGTGGGAACCGAATCTTCTACCTGGTTGACTTCCCCACGCTGATCCCTTTAGAGCAGCAGAGCGATCTTCTGGAAAAGATGATTACACGGATCTCAAACAACCACCCGGATGAGCCCATCTATCTGGTTGGGCACTCTGCAGGCGGAATTGTTGCGAGGATGGTCGTGGTCCATAACCGTATACCTGCAATCAAAGGGCTGTTTACCATAGCATCTCCACATTTAGGCAGTCCGTATGCAGACCTAGCCTATGACTTAGCGACCTTACCCTATCCTTTGCGTCTGCTACCAAAGATTGTTGCCAATAAAAAATATAAGGCATTGAGGCGCTCACGCACGATGATCAAGGGGCTGTCACTTGCCAAACCGGGAACACTACTGCACTGGCTCAACCTTCAGCCACACCCTGACATCCACTACTACTCCATTATTCGTCGACAACCCCCATCAAAGGTTAAAGATGCTCTTGTCCCATATTGGAGTCAGGATATGAATAACATTCCTGCCATCCGACGCCGGGGAACAACACTATCAACCCATGCCTCGCACACTATCTCCTATGAAGATGGCATTCTGCTGGGGCAGTTATTGAATCAGCTTGTTGTTTTACCCTAGGGAACCCCTGAATAAGTCATGTGTAAATGTCTAACGCCCATAGCGCCCAATATCTTCGTTGCTCGACCTCGTTCCTCGGTTGAAAATCTTGCTAATAGCCTGCTATTGGCTGCGATCTTTCAAGGTGAGACGTATTACGTCGAGAGAGATACTCTGGGGTGCGCCTTGATCTTGGACGCTATGGACGTAATTCAAATTACCCAGACTTGTTCAGAGGTTCCCTAGTACTCCGACAATAGAGAGCCTCCTGAGCAGGCATATTTCCAATTCCATTCAGCCAAAAATATATCTCATTTGGCCTGAATTAACACTAGGCTACCCGCCTTCACCGGCCCCATTCCTCATTCAGAGTCGAATGAGCTGTTTTTTTTCTTAAAATAACAAAAAATAGCTTCACATTACTTCTCAATACATACACAATCACCGTTCTTGAAGAGTGATCGATACTCTACACTCTAGTTCAAGTAGATATCGTTGTTTTCATATGAAAGAAGGAGAACCCCCTGTAATGACACCCAAAACCACCGCTGTAAAAGAAGCCTTTACAAAGGCACAGACAATCACAACTATTGCCGAGGATACTGGTCTATCCAAAAAGGCAGTTGCTGATGTTCTGACAAGCTTAGGCATTATTATTGAACGTCATGTTAAACCTCGTTCGGTTGGCCGCTTTGCTCTTCCAGGCTTGATGACGATCAAGCGTTATAAGAAAAAAGCCACAAAAGCACGTGAAGGTCGCAACCCACAAACCGGTGAGACAATTACAATTGCTGCCAAACCTGCACAGAATGCTTTAAAGATCACTGTTGCTAAAGCACTCAAAGACGTATTGTAAGACTTATTATTTTTGAGCAATAAAAAACCCGCATCAGCGGGTTTTTTATTGCCTGTTTAAATGATCATCTGGCCACCTTTTCCAGCTGGCAGAATCCACTTTCGCTATATCCTTTCACTCGAAAAAAAACGCCAACCATCATCCTGATGATCGGCGCAATATCCACTAGATTGGCTAAAGCGTAATCTAACGACCTCCTCCCATACCACTACTCAACATCCATATTGAGGCCTTTTTCCCCCATTGGACTTGCCCTCTATCCTCACAAAAAAATCTGTCTTAATAGTAGGTCAAATAATGGCACCAGTCAACCACCTTGAAATCAACATGTCTAAATATTAAGACATCTAGGTGACTGTCCGAGAATAGAGAGCCCACTACGGAAAAGCTGAATAGTTCGCTATTTAAGGCTGGTTCCTACAGTTGATCTTCATAAACCCGGATATTTGATTGACTACGCAGATGGGCAATATAGTTCTGGTAGTGGCTTCTCATATTACGGTCTGCCATTTCAAGCCGTGAAGACTTCTGTTTTGGCTCATCCAGAGCCTCTAACCGCCCCTCATCGACTCTCTTGAGTGCCATAATGGCATAACCACCACGCACCAGCTCAACCCCCTGGTAACGCTTCTTACCTTCCTCCGGTGTACTCATACGAAATAGCTCCGTCACCACTTCAGAAGGGATTGAGCGATCATTACGCTCTATAGAGCGTTGCTCTCCCCATTTAAGACCGGTCTGCTCAGCAACTTCATGATCAGCAGAGCCGTTACTGAGTTTTTCAATCCACTCTTTACCCTGTTTGAGAGCCAGAGCCTGCGCACGTTCTTTCAGCACTGCCTGAACCACTTCATCACGCACACTCTCTAACGGCTTTTTACGTGCAACCTGATGGTCCAGCAATCGAAGGATAACAACATGATCCTCTGCCAACTCAATTGGATCACTATTCTTACCCTCTTTCAGAACAAGATCTGAAAATGCTGCAGCTGTAACTGCAACTTCACCAGTCACCCCTTTACCTTTTCCCTGCCGACTAAACAGTTCACTTTTCTGGATTGTCAGCCCCACTGTGTTTGCTGCACCATCCAGTGAATCTGGCTCTTCATAGGCAATATTAGAGATTGTCTCTGTATGTTCATAGAAAAGCTCTTCTGCCTGACGTCTTTTCAACTCCGTCAAAAGCTCATCACGAACTTCCTCATATGGGCGCAACTCAGAAGCCTGAATCTCTTCAAGACGAATCAGGTGGAAACCGAAGTCAGTCCGAACTGGTTCTGAAGTTTCCCCGACCGCCATTGAGAAAACAGCAGCATCAAATTCAGGCACCATAATACCCTTGGAGAAAAAACCCAAATCTCCACCTGCTGTTGCAGAACCAGGATCATCCGAGTAAGTTTTTGCCAGAGACTCAAAAGACTCTCCTGAGGCCAGTTTATGCTGCACTTCAGAGAGTCTCTTTTCAGCTGCTGCAACGGTCTCATCATTCGCACCTTTAGCCAACTCAATCAGAATGTGCCGTGCGTTACGCTCTTCATCTGCCATCAAGCTCTCTTTGCGCTCGCCATACAACTTCGTTAGCTCAGCTTCATCGACTGAAACCCCTTCAGCAAGCTGGCTCACAGAGAGTTCCAGATATTCAATCGAAACCTGTTCCGGTACTTCGTAGGTGGTACCACTCTGCTGATAGTGGGCCGTGACAGCCTCCTCAGAGACCGTTTGATCTTCAAGCCTCTCAACTGTTGCCGGTATGGTAAGTAGTTTCATGGTCCGCTTCTGTTCCAGCAGACGTGTAGCCTCCTGAAGCTCCCACTGCGTTACGAAAGAGGCTGTCCGAAAACCATTTTGATGCTGAGACTGCATCAGGTCACCGCGCAGGCTGTTCTCAAAAAACGGTTTGCTCATTCCCTGTGCTGCCAGCACCTGCTCATAGATTACAGGACTGAAAACACCATCCTGTTGAAACGCTTCCACCCGTTCAATTTGACCAAGAAGCAGCCCATCACCAATACGAAAACCATCCTCCGCAACGTTTTGTGACAGCAACTCATTCTCAATCATTGCGTCCAGCACTGCGCGACGCATCTGAGGGTTCTCTAACATCTCTGGTCGATAGCTTGTTCCTAACAGGGAACGCATTCTCTGTCGCTGTTGCTGTAGAGAGCGCTGATACTCCTGTAGTGTAATCTCAGTACCGTCAATATCCGCTATAACTGCACTTCCGCCTCCATCAAAATAGGAGTTTATGCCCCAGAGTGCGAATGGAATAATCAACAATCCAACGATAACCCATGCGACCCAGCTCTGTGCCTGGTCATGAATCTTCTGTAGCATTTTTCAACTTCCCCTATGTAAATTTTGTTTCAGCCTAACCGGATGAGAAAAACAGTAAAAACAGTGTATAAAAAAAGGGCGTACCTGATATCAGGCACGCCCTTCATATATGGCGGAGCGGACGGGACTCGAACCCGCGACCCCCGGCGTGACAGGCCGGTATTCTAACCAACTGAACTACCGCTCCATATATTGGTGGGTGCTGCAGGGATCGAACCTGCGACCCTCGCCTTGTAAGGGCGATGCTCTCCCAGCTGAGCTAAGCACCCTATCCCTTCCGGCAATCTAACATCGACCACCTGCTTGGATAGCGCGCGCTAGTGTACGGTAAACCTCTCATTATTGCCAGCTCAAAAAGGTTTTTTTTTATAGTTTTTTAGTGTGTCTGCACCGTAGTCGATTTTGGCTTGCCTTTACCCTTTGGCTTTTCTTCAGACAACTCATCTTTCCCCTCTTCGCTCTCTGCCTCTATCTCTTCATCATTCAGAGGTATCGGAGGGGTACGCAACGCAATCTCTAAGACCTCTTCCACCCAACGCACAGGTTTGACCTCTAAATCCTTCAGAATTTTTTCAGGAATTTCTTTAAGATCTTTTCTATTTTCTTCTGGAATCAGTACCGTTGTAATTCCACCACGGTGTGCCGCCAACAGCTTCTCTTTCAAACCACCAATCGGTAATACCTCACCCCGCAGGGTTATCTCACCAGTCATCGCCACATCTGCACGCACCGGAATATCCGTTAACACCGATACCAGGGTTGTACACATACCGACACCGGCACTCGGCCCATCTTTTGGAATAGCCCCTTCCGGTACATGAATGTGAATATCACTCTTGTCATAGCGTTTTGATTTGATTCCTAGCTGCGCTGAGCGGCTGCGTACTACGGTCATCGCGGCCTGAATCGACTCTTTCATCACATCACCCAACTGACCAGTCACCGAGAACTTACCCTTACCCGGCATTACCGCGCCTTCAATGGTCAGCAGCTCCCCCCCGACTTCCGTCCAAGCAAGACCGGTCACTTGACCAATTTGATCTCTCTCATCGGCGATACCATATCTGAATTTCTTAACCCCCAGATAGTGCTCCAGATTACGTACGGAGACGGAAACCTTATTGTTGTGGCTCTCAAGCACCAACTCCTTGACCACTTTACGCATCACTTTGGAGAGTTCGCGCTCTAGGTTTCGCACACCAGCCTCACGAGTGTAGTGGCGAACAATCTGACGAATGGACTCTTCACTAAAGCTTACCTCTTTTTTCTTCAGCCCGTTCTCACTCATCTTTTTGGGGATCAGGTATTGCTGCGCAATATTAAGTTTCTCTTCTTCGGTATAGCCCGGAATACGAATCACCTCCATGCGGTCACGTAGTGGACCAGGAATATTCATGCTGTTTGCCGTTGCTACAAACATTACATCGGAAAGATCGTAGTCAACTTCGAGATAGTGATCTGCAAAGGTGTGGTTCTGTTCAGGGTCAAGCACCTCCAACAGTGCTGAAGCCGGATCACCACGAAAATCCATCGCCATCTTGTCAATTTCATCCAGCAGGAAGAGTGGATTCTTCACTTCAGCCTTGGTCATATTCTGGATTATCTTTCCAGGCATGGAGCCAATATAGGTACGACGATGCCCCCGAATCTCCGCCTCATCACGTACCCCACCCAGAGCCATGCGGACAAATTTCCGACTGGTTGCTCGCGCAATTGACTGTCCCAATGAAGTCTTGCCCACACCTGGAGGCCCCACCAGACAGAGAATAGCACCCTTAATCTTACCGACACGTTTCTGGACCGCCAAGTACTCCAGAATGCGTTCTTTAACCTCTTCCAGACCAAAATGGTCTTCATTGAGAATTTTCTCAGCACGAGCCAAGTCACTCTTCAAGCGAGTCCGCTTCTTCCACGGCACATTGATCAAGGTCTCAATATAGGTGCGGACAACAGCGGCCTCTGCAGACATCGGGGACATCATTTTCAGCTTCTTCAGCTCTCCCTCCGCCTTTTCAAGCGCCTCTTTACTAAGCCCTGCCTCCTTGACCTTGCGCTCCAGCTCTTCAGACTCATTCGTTCCATCCTCAGACTCACCCAGCTCTTTCTGAATCGCCTTGATCTGTTCATTAAGATAGAACTCGCGCTGATTGCGCTCC
This sequence comes from Gammaproteobacteria bacterium, assembly GCA_013349825.1. Classification (GTDB taxonomy): domain Bacteria; phylum Pseudomonadota; class Gammaproteobacteria; genus Thiopontia. Next base: position 27,543 of record DUYW01000013.1, read on the forward strand.
ATCTGTTTTTTAACACGACCTCGCACCCGCTTCTCAACCTCAAGGATATCGAGCTCCCCTTCCATAATAGAGAGGATAAATTCCATTCGCTCCTGAACGTCAAAAGTCTCCAGCAGCTGCTGTTTTTCATCAATCTTGAGCGTCATGTGTGCCGCTACAGTATCACTGAGGCGACCCGGGTCATCAATCCCGGCCAGCGAGGTCAAAACCTCTGGCGGAATCTTCTTGTTCATCTTTACATAATGTTCAAACTGTCCTTGAATAGATCTTGATAATGCATTGATCTCAGATGTGTTTTCCAATCTATCCTGATGTATTTCAACCTGTGCCCGCATGTAACCATCCATCTCATCCAGGCTACTTATTTTTGCGCGCTCGCCCCCTTCAACCAGTACCTTGACCGTACCATCAGGAAGTTTGAGTAACTGAAGAATGGTTGCAACCGTACCGGCTCCGAACAGATCTGCTGCGACCGGTTCATCCTTGGTAGCGTTCTGCTGAGCAACCAGCAGAATCTTTTTATGCTCTGCCATAGCCGCATCAAGGGCAGCGATGGAGCGGTCACGACCTACAAATAGTGGAATCACCATATGAGGGTAAACCACCACATCTCGCAGCGGTAAAACAGCAAATTCTTGTTCTAGTACATCCATATTGAGCTACTACCCATTGTCGTCAGGCAACTCTTTGAAATAATACCCAAAAATAAAATTCAAGAGTCGGGAGAATTAACATGTATGAAACAGTGACTCCAGGCCATATAAAGAGCCATCACACCACTTCAAACTCTCAAAACCACTCCAAAAGTGGTGTAATTACTTGGACGCTGCCAGCTTTCTCTGCTCACCACCCTCGAAGATCAACAGAGGTTCTGATTTCCCGTCAATGACTGAACGATCAACAACCACTTTTTCTACATTTTCATAAGAAGGGAGGTGGTACATCGTGTCCAGTAGCGCCCGCTCCAGAATTGAACGCAACCCTCGTGCCCCTGTCTTACGAGAGATCCCCTTCTGAGCAATTGCATGAAGTGCATCTTCCCGAATTTCAAGTTCAGAACCTTCCATCTCAAACAGCTTGCTGTACTGTTTAGTCAGTGCATTTTTTGGCTCTGTCAAAATCTGTACAAGGGCCTCTTCATCCAGCTCTTCCAGGGTGGCTTCTACAGGGAGACGGCCGACAAACTCAGGAATTAAACCATATTTAATCAAATCTTCAGGCTCTACATCGGTCAACACTTCACCAATAGAGCGTTCATTCTCCTTACTCTTAACCTCTGCAGAAAAACCAATGCCTCCTCGCTCTGAACGATCACGAATAATCTTGTCCAGGCCTGCAAAAGCCCCTCCACAGATGAAGAGAATCTTGCTGGTATCCACTTGCAGGAACTCCTGCTGCGGATGCTTCCTGCCCCCTTGCGGAGGTACAGAGGCAACAGTACCCTCAATCAATTTGAGTAGTGCTTGCTGGACTCCCTCTCCAGAAACATCGCGGGTAATGGAAGGATTATCCGATTTACGGGTAATCTTATCGATTTCATCAATATAGATAATGCCACTCTCTGCTCGAGCAACATCATAGTCACACTTCATCAGCAGCTTCTGGATAATATTCTCGACATCTTCACCCACATACCCCGCCTCAGTCAGCGTGGTTGCATCAGCCATGGTAAAGGGGACATTAAGAATTCGGGCCAGCGTTTCTGCCAACAGCGTTTTTCCTGAACCGGTTGGGCCGATCAACAATACATTGCTTTTCGCCAACTCGACATCATCCCGCTTATAGCCTGCCTCAACCCGCTTGTAGTGGTTATAGACCGCTACAGAGAGTGCCTTTTTTGCCTTATCTTGACTAATGACATAGTCATCCAGCGTGGAGCGGATCTTCTCTGGAATAGGCAAAGCATTATCTGCAGAGACCTCATCATTCTCCTCCTGCTCTTCGCGGATAATGTCATTACAGAGTTCAACACACTCATCACAAACATAAACCGAAGGTCCTGCTATTAATTTACGAACCTCATTCTGACTCTTTCCACAGAAAGAGCAGTAGAGTAGTTTGCTGTCATCCTCTTTGTCACTCATCTGAATCTATACCTTTGCTCTCAATTTCATTGGACATTCAAATTCACTATGTTCCGTAAGGGTAACACAGTAAAAGACTATACATGACTTCACCTGATAATATCCAACTAATATTGTTGGTTATTTCTCTCGCTCTGCAAGAACCTGATCTATCAAACCATACTCTACAGATTCTGCTCCCCCCATAAAGTTATCCCGATCAGTGTCTTGCCGAATCTGCTCCATCGGTTGACCTGTATGTTTTGCCAAGATTGTATTGAGTCTCTCACGCACATTGAGGATCTCCTTAGCATGTATTTCAATATCAGATGCCTGCCCTTGAAAACCGCCCAAAGGCTGATGAATCATCATTCTGGAGTGTGGTAAGCAGTAGCGCTTTCCCTCTGCTCCACCTGCCAGCAGAAGTGCCCCCATACTGGCAGCTTGCCCAATACACATGGTACTCACGTCAGGTTTGATAAACTGCATGGTGTCGTAGATCGAAAGCCCTGCTGTGACCGATCCTCCGGGAGAGTTGATATAGAGGTGGATATCCTTGTCAGGATTCTCAGATTCCAAAAACAGCAGCTGAGCAACAACCAGATTTGCCATATGGTCTTCAACCTGCCCTACCATAAAAATAACCCGCTCCTTAAGGAGTCGGGAGTAGATATCATAGGCGCGCTCTCCTCTCGAAGATTGCTCAACAACCATCGGAACCATGCCACCAACATTCTCAATTATTTGACTCAATATCTTTCTCCGTTAATTTCCAACAAGCAGTTGTGACGGTTACTGTTCCGCACGATTAGCGTTCGATTTCTGCATCAGAGCTTCAAAGCTCATCGCCTCATCACGAATAACCGCATCCTTCATGATCAGATCGACCACCTGCTCTTCCATCGCCAAATTCTGCACGCCTTCCATATATTGAGGATTCTGGTTATACCACTCAACCACCTCAGAAGGGTTCTCATATCCTGCTGCCATACGACCAATATGCTGTTGTACTCGTACCGGATCAACCTGAACATTATGCTCACGAACAACCTCTGCAAGCACCAACCCCAGTTTTACACGACGTTCAGCCTGCCCCTTGAACAGCTCAGGACTCAGGCTTGGCTGTTGTTGATTCTGGTTCTGGCTCTGCATTTGCTGCTGCATGTTCTCAGCCATACGGGCTGCCTCTTCATCAATCAGTGCCGAAGGCACATCAAAACCATGAATTTCGTAGAGACCATCCATCACCTGATCCTTGTTAACCTGCTCAATGGCCTGGTCACACTCGCGCTGCATATTTTCCAGAATCTGCTTACGGAACGCCTCCATTCCACCCTCTTTAACTCCGTATTTCTCGATAAATGCTTCATCGATCTCTGGTAGCTGTGGTTCGGAAACGCTCTGCACAGTAATCGCAAACTGCGCCTCCTTGCCAGCCAGTGGTTCAGCAGGGTAGTCTTCCGGGAAGGTAACATCGATACTCTTCTCATCCCCCGCCTTCATCCCAACAATTCCCTCTTCAAACCCCGCAATCATCGCGCCGGATCCCAAGACGACAGGAACGGCTTCCGCAGTCCCTCCATCAAAGGCCTCGCCATTCATGGTGCCGGTAAAATCGATGGTGACCTGATCACCATCCACGCTCTCACGCTCAACCTCTCCCCACCCCTTCTGCTGCTCACGCAAATTATCGACCATCTTATCGACATCTTCATCACTTAGATCTACAGAAGGTCTCTCAACGGTGATCCCGCCAAAGTCGACGACTTTAACTTCAGGGTAGACCTCAAAGATTGCTTTATAGGTTATGTCTCCTCCTTTAGAGAAGTCTCCGGGTTCAATTTTTGGCACACCTGCAGGAGATAAATTCTCCTGATTCACCGCCTCTCCAAAACTGGAGTTAATCAACTCTTCAGCCACCTCATAGCGCACTGAATCAGCAAATCGTTTTTTGATCACCGTCATAGGAACTTTACCCGGACGGAAACCATTCAGCTTCACAGTTTGCTTTAAGCGATTGAGACGGCTGGAAATCTCTTTCTCTACTCGCTCAGTTGGAACGGTAACCGTCATAGTACGTTGAAGGCCTTCGGTTGTTTCTACAGATACTTCCATGTCAAATCTCGATTCAGTCGTTAAAGAAATTAAGCGGTCAGAAAAGAGCATTCATCTGATCCATCCGCTCACAGCAAACGGCGTATTCTAGTACAGCAATCCAGAAAGAGCTATCTGCTCCACACCGTTTTATTTAAGAAGTCCAGCATCCCGATGAGAATCATCCATCCTATAAGGCTCTTTGGTGTAGCTATATGTAGTTGCAGTCTCTCATGTATTGCGTATGATTAAGCAAAAACAGGTAACCTCTCCATAATGCTTTCGATCTCAGTCAGAGTTGATTATGGTGGGGATTGGTAAAGTCGATGGGAGGAAAGACATGCTAAAAAACCTTATACTACTGGTGCTTTCAACACTATTTTCTTCTGTTTCACTCAGTTGGGACGGTTTCGATTATGGCGGCGACATTACTGAAGCCATGGAACTGACCCCAGACATCGAACATGGTAAAAAACTCTATCAGACATGTGCGCACTGCCATACAGAAACCGGGTGGGGAATGGCACCGGGCATTGGCAATTTCCGCTCCACCGCCACCTACCCACAAATTGCCGGCCAACACCAGCCTGTACTGATCAAACAGTTATTAGATATACGTAATCTCAATCGTGATAACCCTTCAATGTATCCTTTCTCAACTGAAAAATACTTAGGTGGTGCGCAAAATATTGCGGATGTAACCGGTTACATCACCTCCATGCCAACCAACAACAGCAATCAAAATGGCGATGGCAGGAACCTGGAACATGGAAAGTCACTCTACACAACCAATTGCTCCAAGTGTCATGGCGAAAACGGCGAAGGTGATTCTGAAAACTTTTATCCCAAACTTGCACACCAACACTATGAATATATGCTGCGACAATTCATCTGGATCAAAGATGGCAAGCGCAGAAATGCCAACCCAAAGATGGTCAAACAGATCCAGGGGTTCAAATTCAGTGATATAAAGGCTGTCATTGATTATGCATCCCGGTTAGGTAAATAGCGGGGCCATCAATCCTCAATACCCAACAACTGAAATAATAATCTCTAGAGAAATACACCCAATGAACAAATTGATCATTCCGATTCTTATCTTTTTGGCAGGTGCTGCAGCACTGGGCGGCACCAATGTCTTCTTTGCTGCAACCAATGAAATGGAGTTTTGTACCTCTTGTCACTCCATGAAGATCAATTTAGAAGAGTACCGACACACCGTTCATTACAACAATCAGTCTGGTGTACAGGCAACCTGCTCCGACTGTCATGTCCCCAAGCAGTTTATCCCCAAAATAAAAGCCAAAATCATGGCCGCCAAAGATGTCTACCATTGGGTTCTGGGAACCATTGAACCCGATGAACTCCACTTGGTCAGCACAGAGGAGAATGGTAGCTGTCCCGATCTCTACATACCGGTCAAGGAGGGCTCAGACCTATGTGTCCCGAACTATGGTGAGCCATACTCAGACGATATGAGTGAAGAAGCTAACACACGCAGAGAAGCCGCTCTGAAAAAATTCAATGCCTACCGTTGGAAGATGGCAAACAGTGTCTGGGACAAGATGAAGGCCAGCGACTCCAGAGAGTGCCGTAACTGCCATAGTTTTGAAAATATGGATTTAGACTCACAAGACCGCAGCGCCAGAAAAAAACATGGACGAGCCACTGAAAAAGGTCAAACCTGTATAGATTGCCACAAGGGAATTGCCCATAGTGAGCCGGACGAACCCGAAGATGAGGATGAAGAGGTAGATGATGATGCCAACACAGATGCATCTTGATGGGGGAAACAAAATTATGACTAGTACTATAAAAAACCTGATAACAGCTATTGGCACCCTGTTAATACTGACTACTTCTGCACTCTGCCAGGCCTCACCTGATCTTGACCTTTCACTGTTAAAGGCCGTTCTTAACGGCGATTACAGTGAAAGCGAGCGTCTGATCAACTTAGGCGCTGACATCAATACAACCGGAAAATTGGGGCATACTCCACTGATCTATGCCGCAGAAGATAACCAGTTACCTATTGCACAGCTTCTGCTGGACCATGGCGCGCGTATTAACATGCAGACTGAAGGTGGATATACCGCACTCTCAGCAGCGGCTGATGAAGGCAACATGCCCCTTGTATCACTACTCTTGAAATCAGGTGCTGACTCACACATCAAAACGCGTAACGGGCTTGATGCCATGATGATAGCAATTCGCAGCGGTGAAGCCGATGTGATCTCCATATTGATGGCCTATAACAGCAATTTCAATACTGCTGACCGGCACGGCAACACCGCTCTGATGACTGCTGTAGCACAAAGCAACATTGACGTAATCCATATGCTGCTGCTCGCAGATGCCGGCATTAACGTCAGAGACAACAAGGGAAAAACAGCCTTGATGATCGCAACACAGCGTCAAGATTTCGAGGTTATCAAGATCCTGTTAAAACGAGGTGCATCAACCAATATATCAGATGACAATGGTGCCACAGCTCTCCATTATGCCGTGACCCAAGACAGTGTTGGCATCCCTCTTATCCTGATAGAGCACAATGCCAAGCTCGACGCTACGGACCGTGATGGCTGGACTCCACTCATGGAAGCCGCAAGCCGTGGTAACTCCACCCTTGTTAAATTACTCATTAAACATGGTGCCAACCTTCAGCTAACCGATCATGAAGGGTTATCCATACCTCAAATTGCTGAAATTCACCGACACAAATCCTTAGGTACCCTACTTAGGGAAATAATGAGAAAACAGTAAACCCCGATTAATCTCATTTTCTCAAAAATTTCACTCGATTGATTCTCAGTGCAGTGATCGCCAGATCTACATAAGAATAGCCAGATATACAAATAGACTCTTTTCTGCTTGCATATAAAGATTCTACTAGACTATGATTGCTCTGTTCTACGTAGTTAAAGAAATTATTTTCAATAATCATAAAGAACAAAATTAATATTAATTTTTATAAACATTTCAATATTTCTTAGGAGGAGATATGAAAGTAACGAAACTTGCCATGGCCATTATCGGTGGTTGCGCAATCAGTTTCTCTGCAGTATCTGCAGGAGACAACATGACTGGAGCTGATGCTAGCATGCTCTCTAACACCTGTGCCGGCTGTCATGGCACTGATGGTGCTAGTGTTGGACCAGCCATCCCATCCATTGGCGGAATGTCTGCCACCTATATCACTGACATAATGAATGCCTACAAGTCTGGCGACACCAAAAGCACCATTATGGGGCGCATTGCAAAAGGCTACAGTGAAGATGAAATCGCAATGATGGCGGGATACTACGCCAGTCAGGAACAGTCACGCGCTGACCAATCTTTTGATAACGCTAAAGTGGCCAAGGGCGCGAAGCTGCATGATAAGTACTGTGAAAAGTGCCATTCTGAAAGTGGAGCCCTTGCAGATGATGACTCCGGCATCCTTGCTGGTCAGCTGATGCCATATCTCCACTACAGCATGGAGGACTTCAGTAACGGTGATCGTTCTATGCCAAAGAAGATGAAGAAAAAAGTTAAGAAACTGCATAAAAAAGAAGGTGATGCAGGTATTGATGCCATCATCAACTACTATGCTAGTCAGCGCTAAGGAGGAGCAAATAGAATGAGTAAATTCAATCGTAGAGATTTTATGAAGGTATCGGGCGGCGCACTGGGCGCAGCTTCTGTAGCTACAGGTCTGGGAGTTGCCAGTAGCGCCTTTGCTGGTGCCAAAGGGCGTGTTGTTGTTGTCGGTGGTGGTTTGGGTGGCGCAACCTGTGCCAAATACATCAAACGTGCCGATGCTGCCATTGATGTAACCATCATTGAACCCAACAAGACCTACTATACTGGTTTCACCAGTAACCTGACGATCACAGGCATGGTTACTATGGACCAGCTGGCCCACACCTATGAAGGTTTGGCTGCAATGGGAATCAACATTGTTCACGACAACGTAACCGAAATTGGCGATAACAGCGTCAAGACAGCCGGTGGTGGCAACTATGCATTTGACCGCTGCGTTGTCTCACCAGGTGTTGATTTCAAATATGTTGAAGGTCACAGTGAAGAAGTTGCCAACCAATCGGTTACACATGCTTACAAGTCCGGTCATCAGATGACCCTTCTTGCCAAGCAAATTCACTCCATGAAGGATGGTGGAACTGTCGTTGTTGCTGCACCGCGCAACCCATTCCGCTGCCCTCCCGGACCTTATGAGCGCGTCAGCCAGATTGCGGCTTACCTCAAGGTCAACAAGCCTAAATCAAAGATTATTGTTCTGGATCCAAAGGATAAGTTCTCTAAATTTGGCCTGTTCCGTGAGGCATGGAAGATTCATTACGGCTTTGATGGATCACAAGATGGTGGTGACAACTCAATGATAAGCTGGGTGAAAGGTGCTGCAGGTGGTGCAATTGAAGCCGTTGAAGCTGGCAGCAACACAGCAGTCTGCTCTATCGAAGAGTTCAAGGGTGATGTACTGAATGTCATTCCAGACATGAAGGCGGGCCAAGTTGCCATCAACAACGGTTTAACCGATGGTGACTGGTGTCCAGTTGACCTGCAGACTTTTGAATCCAAAAAACGTGCAAACATCTACGTTATTGGTGACTCTAGTGCCGCTAAGGGTCTACCTAAGTCTGGCTATGCTGCCAGCTCTGAAGCCAAGATCTGTGCTGCCAGCATTGTTGCCGCACTTAATGGTAAGGGCGCACCAATTCCAGCATACACCAACACCTGCTACAGCGTAGTTGCACCTAATGATGCATTCTCTGTAGCGGCGGTCTATCAGCTTGCTGCTGACAAGTCCAAGGTGATGAAGGTCTCCGGTGGTCTTACACCAAGTGGTGACAAGCGCAATGCTGCCCACCGCGTACGTGAAGTTCAGTATGCTCTGAGCTGGTATGACAACATTACTTCTGACGCATTTAACGATGCCAAGAAACTGTAATCAATACAGTGTAAGTTGTTAATAAAAGCCCCTGAAAGTTCTACTTTCAGGGGCTTCCCTCTTTTATAGAACAAATCCATTAAATATAATCTCTTCATATGAAAATAACATCTCTAGTACTAGGTACTTTCTTGCTCTACAGCAGTGCATCATTTGCATCTAATGCTCAGCTACTCAACGAACGTCTGAATCAACTCGAGCAACGCATTGATAAACTGGAACAAACGTTCCAGAGCAACCAGCGTAAAGGACTCTGGAAAGAATCCATCCTATGGCAGCGAATCAAGATAGAGATGTCAGAGTACGAAGTGAAACAGTTAATCGGTAACCCCAACCGCATAGAACAGCGGATCTTTTCCTCCTGGTACTACCACCCTACCTCTAAATTACACAGCTATATCTGGTTTGACGAAGGCAAAGTTCTGGGTTGGAAAGGCCCGGAATAGTAACTTTTCAATAATCCCATGCAGTTACACTTTCAACAGACGGACTTTTCCACTCAGAAAATCTGGTAGATAGGGGGGCCTGTTTTCGCCAGATGTTCGATCCCTGATGAAGTCCCAAACCGAGTTGCTCTGTTTTCTGCAGGTTTTGATCAGGCTAAGGAAGGTATCTCTACACCGTCGCCCATTTTCTAATCGAGTTCCGCTGCTGATTTTTCGCTTGATTACATATTCCCGGATATCCCGCTCACTGAGGTTGTTGTGAAACGGTATTTCAGGGTGATTCAGTACCAGTAGAACTCTTCTTTGTTTTTTGCAAGCCGCTTTAAGGCCTGATTAAGGGTGGCAAAGGTGCTTTCTGTCTGACACAGGTCAGTTTGTGCCGGTATCTCATCCCCATCAACTTGAAGAGGGCATTGACCTGCTCTGGTTTGAGATTCAGGTAACCCAGTTCGTCAATTACGATCAGATCATAGTTGGCAAGCCGTTTCAGTAGGCGAGCTGAGGATTGATCGGC